>JBCCDR010000025.1:0-13755 GCA_039030675.1 Pseudomonadota bacterium
AGAGGCGAGTGGCCCCGCACCGACTGCGCAGAATTAGGCGCTGAACCGCTGTTTTTTCTCTAACAGTTTACTAAGCAATCGTGTGGCCAGCCACCGCGTCTAATGCGGGGCGCAGTTGGCCGAGTTTTGCGCCGAGGGCGACGCAGACGGTTTGCCGTGTTGGGGGCTGAAGAACGGCAAAGCGCGTTTTTACAATTGCCCAGTTGTCGGACATGATTTCCAGTGCGCCGGCGTTGGCCATGGCAATGCCGCGTGATTTGAGTAGCGCTTTGCGCCCGTCTCTGTCTTCCGCCGTATAGGGAACGCGTCCGGCAAAAATCGTCAGGGCAATGGCAAAGCGCTCTGCGTTGCCCAAGATGCGCGCGCGGCATCGATAAGGGCCAAAAGAGAATTGGGACTTAAATGGCAGCCGAACATAGGTGATCGCGTGCTGTGCTACCTCGATATTTTGTAGAATAGTGGCAGCATCTTCGGATAGATCATAGCTCAAGGCCATCGTCATCTGTCTAATCCTCAAGAGAGTTTCGTTGCTTTTTAGCTTTGATATGCATTTTGCGGGGTAGGGCTTTAAATAGGGGTTAAAGAAAAGCGGGTTTCCACTAAGGATGTGTCTGTCTTCCCTCAGACGCCTGTTTGCCACTGGAGAAATAAGAGATGTCAATGCAGTTCGGCATGAGCGACTTTTTTCCGCCGATCCACCGCGAGGGCCGGCCATTTGTGTTTGGCGGCTTTGCCGTGGCGGTGCTCGGCTTTTTGTTTTTGGGCTGGATTGTCGGCTGGGTTGGGCTGATTTTTCTCTTCTTTTGCCTGTATTTCTTTCGCGATCCAGACCGCTATGTGCCCCTTAATGACGCGGCCCTTGTAGCGCCAGGTGATGGCCGAATCTGTTCGATCACGCAGACGCAGTGGCCGGCCGAGCTGACCGATCCAGGGCAAGAGCGGCCGCAGTGCACGCGCGTGAGCATTTTTCTTTCCGTGCTTGACGTGCATGTGAACCGAGCGCCCTGCGCTGGCCGCGTCGCGCGGATAGCCTATGTTCCTGGCACAATGGTCAATGCAAATCTCGATAAGGCAAGCACGGATAATGAGCGCAACCTCATTGCGCTTGAGCGTAATGACGGGCTTAAAGTCGGCTTTGTCCAAATCTCAGGCTTTGTGGCGCGGCGCATCATTTGCTCTGTGGAAGAGGGCGATCGCCTAGAGAGCGGCGAGCGTTTTGGCATCATTCGCTTTGGCTCTCGCGTCGATGTGTACTTGCCGGAGGGCTATGCGCCAACGGTTGCGCTCGGCCAGCGTACTCTGGGCGGGGAGACCATTATCGCCATGCCGCAGGGTGCGTCCCAAGCGGCAAGCCTTGCGAACGTAGCGGCTGCGCGTCGCTAGCGCGTTTGTTGGAGATGTCTTCAAGATGAGCGGGCCAGCAAAAACGGGATTGTCGCTGCGCATGCTTATTCCCAACTGCGTGACGATTTTAGCGCTGAGCGCTGGCCTGACGGGCGTGCGCTTTGCGCTCGAGGGCCGCTGGGAAAACGCCGTCTTAGCTGTTGTTATCGCTGGTATTTTTGATGCAACCGATGGGGCGATAGCGCGTGCTCTGAAGGCCAGCTCGGCCTTTGGCGCTGCTTTGGATTCCCTGTCCGACGTTGTGGCCTTCGGCATGGCGCCAGCGCTCATTTTGTACTTGTGGGTGCTGCAAGAAATTGGCGGCGTTGGATGGATTTTAGCGCTCGCCTTTGCAGTCTCGTGCGCACTGCGGCTTGCACGCTTTAATGCAAATTTGGACGCGGAAGATGATGACTTCAAGCGCGCGGGTTTCCTAACAGGCGTGCCTGCACCCATCGCTGCTGGGCTGTCTTTAGCGCCGATGTACATGGCCTTTTGGACAGGCCGTGATGCGCTTTGGACGCCGGCGCTCACCACGCTGTATGCCTTTGCGATTTGCGTGCTCATGGTTTCAAAGCTACCAACCTATTCCCTGAAGGCCTTGCGTATTCGCCGCAGTGTTCGCTGGAGTGCGCTGCTCTCTGTGGGGGTCTTTGTGGCGTGCCTGACGACATTTCCGTGGGAGACGCTGACCTTGTGTGCGGCCGCCTATTTGGCATCCCTGCCCATCAGTTTCCGTCACATGCAGCGCATTAGGCGCAGTTGGAGCACGCAATAGCTCTTCAGCAGAGTCAGGCGCTCTCCAAGAGGGCGGCGCCTTCGCGCTTGAGAAAATCAAGGGCAGCGCGCTGGACGTGGAGCCCATATCCAATCACGAAGTGACCGGCTGGAGACATGTCGTCTCCCTGCATGGCTTCAAGCGTTTTAATGCGCTCTTCATGATAGTGGCGGCGCTCGGCAATCAGCTGGGCGAGGCGATCAGGGGAAACGGCTTCGGAAAACAGCACCGTAGCGAGGAACTCTGAGCGCTGCTTGTCCGGTCCTGGGCTTCTGAGCAGGCTGGCTTTGAGTTCCGCTTCGCCCTTTTCTGTAAGGGCATAGATTTTCTTATCCGGCCGGCCATCTTGCGATTCACTTCTGCAGGTCACACAGCCTTCCTGCATGAGCTTCGTCAGCGCAGGATAGATGGATCCAAAGCTGGCTTCACTGAAGAAGCTAAAGGCGCCGTCAGCGACAAGTTTTTTAATCTCATACCCTGTCGCTTCGCCTAGCGCTAAAATCCCAAGGCACAGGGTTTTGACGTCCATGACCTATATCTTTCTGATAGTTTCACAGTAATATACGCCTGTTTGTGGATGAGATCAAAAGTCGCCTTGCTGCCAGTCTTATTTTAAGTGTTATAGTTAACTTGTTTTAACCATCGTCGCGTATGAAAAGACCAAGGAAGACAAAGTTGGGTTGGTGTTGGTCGTGATTGCCGCGCGCTTAGAAAATGTGGCTTTTGCCTTGGTCGGGTTCCTCGTTGGCATCAGTGCCGCGTTGATTTTGGCTGGGCAAAGCAGCTCCAGCACACCCCAAGATGTGCCATCAGATATTTTTGCGAGCAGCGGGCCGGTGCGGGTGTCTCTTGCATCGCCAACGAAGGATAGTGTCCTTGTTGTTGAGCAGGAGGCTCTTCAGACATCGCCTGGTCCGTCTTCAGACCAAAGCGATGCGATTGCTGGCTTTGAGAAGATGCCTGAGCGTCCTGCTGAGACAACAGAACAAGCATTGGCGGAAGTTGCGCAAACGGCTGACTGGGAGGGTGTGGCGGAGCCTTCTGTGGCTGAGGCAGAGGCAGAGGCTATCGTCAAGCAAGCGGCTGTTACCTTGGACAGTATCCAGCCCGCAGCCGCTGTCCTACCTGAGGCTGAAGACAACGTCCAAGACGCACCAGCGTTTGAGGGGCCGGAATTTGGTCTTCATCTCGCCTCTTTGAGCAATCGAGACAACATCGGGCGGATGATCGCCGATCTGGAAGAGCGCTTTGTCGATGAACTCTCTGATCGCAGCTTCTACGAGATGGAAGGCATGAACGCCGTGACTGGAACGGCTTTCATTCGCGTTGTCTCTACGGGTTATGAAAATCGTGACGCTGCGGCCAGCCAGTGTGACCGCTTAAAGGCCCGCGGCCAATATTGTTCCGTCATTGCTATCCAGCGCTAAGCGCAACGCTCTTCTCTTAAGTGCCCCCAATTATCGCATTTGCCCCGGAGCACTTGGGTCGCTGGGACGTCCGATGGCCAGAAAATTCTATTGACCATTGATTTTTGCGCTGAATATCGGAATAATTCTAAACAATGCAGTTGCATGTTGTGGGGGCAGATGTAGCTGCGGTTATGCGGCGATGGGAGATTTAGTCTCTTATCGCCGCATTTTTTATGCCGTAGGGCCTGACGACATGACGCCAATTGCGTCTCGATAAGGCGCCGCAATGCGTGGCTGCTCTGCCACTGTCTGGCGCAACACCATCCGGTCTTGCTGCCATGCCTCAATATCGAGCCACACCTGCCGAAACCCCAGTGAACAGAGAACTGTGCCCATTCCGACAAAACCGATGAGAAACAACGTATCTGCAAATGGCATCTTCAGCTCCTGTATCTGATATGTTCTTTTTATAGAACCGAGTTTGAGTCGAAAGCAAGAACAAATGTAGAAAATATGCTGGATTGACCGCAGGCGGCTTTTTTCCTAAGTCGAAACACGCGGAGGCAGCAGAGGGGATAAGGCGCATGGCCCTAGAGATTGAGCGCAAATACCTGGTCGCCGGACCGTTTCCCGAAGACCCATCGGCGAAAACGCTGGTCCAAGGCTATATTGCCCGCGAAGATGGACGCACGGTGCGGGTGCGTTTTGATGGAACGAGCTACAAGCTCACCATCAAAGGAAAATCAGAGGGTATTGCCCGCCATGAGTTCGAATGGACCCTTGAGGAAGCGGAAGGGCAGGCGCTCCTCCACGGTCTGTGCACAATCAAGATTGAGAAGGTCCGTCATAAAGTCCCTCATGCGGGCTTTATCTGGGAGGTCGACGTCTTTTCCGGAGACAATGCCGGCTTGATTGTCGCCGAAGTCGAACTGCCAAGTGCTGAGGCCTCTTTTGAAATCCCCTCATGGGCCGCGCGCGAAGTGAGCGATGACGCCCGTTTTTTTAATGCAGCCTTGTTGGATACGCCCTTTGTGACATGGGGCGTCGCTTATGAAGACTTGCTGAAAGGCTAAGGCTTTGAAAGGCAGACGCGCTCAGCGTTTTGCCCGGGTAAAAGCATCCTGAATATCTTGCCACAAGCTGTGATAGGCGACGGACACGGTGGACTTAGGAACAGTTGCGGTCACCGGCGCGCGCGTGATGCCCATTTTCTCCAAAATGCTTGAATAGGGGATGGCTGTCGGCAGCGTATTGGCATGGTCTTTAGGAAAGGCATCAACCACGCTGCGGTGCGTGGTCTTGCGGCGGTCAACCATCGAGAAAAACGGCAGCAACAGCGGCGGTTTTTTCACCTCTTCTAAAAAGTCACTGACTTGCTCATAGGTGCGCAGCGACAGGGTGGTTGGCAGCATGGGCATGATCAATACATCCGCGGCGCGCATGACGTTTTCAGACAAATGCGAGAGGGAAGGCGGGCAGTCCAGGAACAGCACATCATAGTCTTTACGCAGAGACTTGGAGAGCTTTCCCAGTTGTTTGTTGGATTTAAACTCCTCCAAAACATCATCAAAATGACGATAGCTAAAGTCCGCAGGCAGCAAATCGAGATTGGGGTAGTCCGTGCCTTTAATGGCTTTTTGCAGCGCGTCGTCTTTGGTCATCAGCCGTTCAACCCCGCCTTTCACTTTGGCTTTGCGGCCGAAATAAAACGTTGAAGCGCCCTGAGGGTCTAAGTCCCAAATGAGGCTGCGCGTGCCCATGAGGGAGGCAACATGGGTGATGTTGACGGCGGTCGTGGTTTTTCCAACGCCGCCTTTGAGATTATAAAACGCAAATACATACATGGGGTGCCACCTGTGTCTTGTGGTTCTATGCGCTTAGCCGCGCTTAAGCATCGCTTTATAAGCAGCGCGCTCGTCCGTGCCGGCAAAGGGCGTAAAGAAGGCGCGAAATTCCGTGCGCAGCCGTTTCTCATCCTGCAGGCGCTGGTCTGCCAGGGCGCCCATAGCCATCAGGGTGTCGGCGGGCACAGACACGTTTTTGCGCAAGACGCTCGCCTTATCTTCTAAAAACGCGGCCTGAACCGCGCAGTCCTGATAAGAGCCGAGCAGGTCTTGCAGCTTCTTAAGAGACGCGATGCGCGGTTTGATGACGTCTTGTGGATAGAGGCTTGCAAAGAACTCTAGGAGATAGCGAAGTTTCTTGCCCTGTTTTCGCAGGTCATGCAGCGCTTCAGCTGGGCTTTCATCTGTAATGGCATTGCCATCATTGCAAATACGTTGGTAGCGCTTGGCAATCGCCTTGTTTGCCAGCGCCAAAATCGGTGTTTGCGCATCACGCCCGGTGAAGCTTGTGTCAGAGGTTAGATACTCCGTCCATTGCTGGGTGAAGTTTTGAAACGCGCGCGATGTGAGCAGGGTCTTAACCTGCCGAAAGGCGCGTTTGCGTTCTGTCTTGAGCAGCTCTTTAAAAGGCTCTAGCGCCGCGCGCATCTCCGGCGATAGCGCGCCTTGCAGAGCGGGATAATCGTGGAGATACACGTCCAAGTCGCGCAAGGTTGTCGTCTCTTGTCCAACCCAGCGATACCGCTCGAGCCCATAGGCCTGTACATCCTCGCTCAGCACGGTTTTCGCCGTTTGAAGCAGCGATCGCGCACGCCGGCTGGCCACACGCAAATCGTGCAAGAACTCGATGTCGATGTCTTTGCAAGTGCCAGAGACCTGTGACGACATTTGCGCAAGCAGCGTCCTGTGCAGCGTCGCAATCGCGCTGGCGGCAGGCTCGTCTGGCTTTAGGGCAGGGAAGCCCTTGTTGTTGAGTTGCGCTGCTTCTTGCGCGGATGCCAGAAAGGCGTGAAAGAGTTTGGGCTTCTTGCGCTGCTGGCCAACCTTCTTAAGCGATGCCTGCGCCGCGCTTTCAAAACCACGGCGGGTTTCGACCCACATCAACGCCTCATCTTTCGGGCCTGCAGCGATATAGAGAATGTCGCCAATGGTTTGACCCTTGGCGACCAAGTCCGCGGTTCTCACGCGCACCTTCATCTGATGCAACGCGATGAGCGCCCGCCCGCCAAGCGCTTGGTGGATCACACCGCTGAGCAGTGTGGGCGGGATGTCCACAAGCTGCTCTGGCTGTGATTTCATTGCCAAGAGAACCCGGCGTTCGCCGGTCTTGGCATCGCGCACACTCAGATGGCCCGCACGGCCCATGCTGGGTTGCCAAATCAGGGCCAGCCCCGCCTTTAAAAGACGGCCGTCAATGCTGTCGATGAAGCTGAGCTGCGTCATCGTGAGCGCGGTTGTTGGCACAATGCCTGACTTGGTGCGCTTGGATGTTTCGGCTGCTTTGAAAGCATCGCCCGTCAGCGCGTACTCACTAAACACTGCTTTTGATTTTCCTTGTAATGTCGTGACGGCTTGTCGCCAGAAGCTTGCAAAAGCGCGTCAGTAATATGACACTTTTGTTACATAATGGGTGTATTGGGTCAATACGTTTTCGACCATCGCCCGGCAACGTTGCTGCCAGTTTGCGGCCCGTATTGTGACAAGAGGCTCAAGCTGCGGGTGAGATACCATTCTATGGCGGCAAGATACTGGCCGCTGCTTGGGTCTGTCGTGAATTGCAAGTAGAGATCTTCAGAGAGGTATTTGCCGCCCGTGATGGCTGTGCTGCTGTCGGCTGAGCCGAGCGTTAAACGGTCTAGCCCAGTCAGTGAGCGTGCCTTGCCGGCAATGTCCAAGGCGCCGCTGCCGCCGCCTGATAAAGCGGCGACGGCGCTGCCCAGTTGCACCGCTTCAAGAGCGCTGAGGTCTGTGGCTGACGTCCCGAACAAGATGCGTGAGAGGATTTCATCATCGGGCAGGGCAGGGTTTGAGGACAAGGTGAGTGTTGGATTATCTGGCGTCCCGGTAATGCCGATGCGCGCCGTGAAATCGCCTTGTGTATTCTGCGCCAGAATATCCAGCCGGGGCTTAATTTCGGTGCCGCCATCGAGATAGATTTGGCCGCGCTCTAAGTTAAAGCGCTTGCCAGCAAACTCTAGCTCGCCGCGGACGACTTGGATTTGTCCTTTCACGTCTGGTGTCGCGGCGGGGCCGGTAATGGCTAGATCGGTCCGCCACTCACTCGTCAAACCCATTCCGGTAACGAAGACACGCCGAGGAGCATTGACAGAGACATCGAGCCAAAGCGGGAAGGCTTGGTCGTTTTTGTTCGTGTCTTTCATCGCACTTGGATCGGTGGTCGCAGCAGCGTCAGCAGTCTGCGCGAGAAAATCACTGTTGATCTCTTCAATGGGAAGCGTGGGAACATTGGCCGCTGCGCTCGCTGCAATCGCATAGCGCGCTTCTTCAATGCCGACGGTCCCAACCAGCTCGAAGCGCTCTGCCACGCGCTTTAACTCAAGAGCTGCTGAGGCACGCGCTTCTAAACCCTCCTTGGCGATGAGCTGAAAATCATCCAGCGTCACAGACGTGTCGGATGGGGCCAGCGTGGTAAGGGAGACACCGCCCTGCGCCGTCAGGCGCCCGCCGCGTCCATCCTCAGCGCTTAGGGTTTCAACGCGCAGTGTGTCCCCTGCCAGGATGATGTCGCCTGTGAGTGCAGTGAGCTGTGTCCCAAATTCTAGATGTTCATAGCGACCATCACGCAGCGTCACCGTGCCATCAAGAGCCGGCTTTTCCAGCGTGCCAGCCACGGCAATGTCAGCCTTCACACGGCCTTCAAGTGTTTGGTCCGCCAGGTCAGCAAGCGCCCACCACTGTTTGAGGGCAGTGTCCAAGGTCAGGTGGCCTGTGAGCGGCGCTTTTGATTGAAGCGTTGGCAGGCCCGGCGCCGCTGGCCAGCTGATGGGAATGGCGGCTGTCAGTGACGCATCGCCTGGCTTTCCAGGTGTGCCTGCTTCTACCTCTGCCATGAGTTGGCTTGTTGATGACGTCACTGCGGCGTTGATATCAATCGGCAGCGTCTCTGAGGCCTGCGCCGTGACATTTTCAATATCGATTGCCGCGTCTATGCTCTGCGCTTGTGGTGACGAGCGCACCGACGCTTTGCCCGATAGTGTGCCCGATAGGCTGCTGCGCTGAAGGAAATGGCCGACTGCTGCGATTTCTATATCGGCCAGGGTTGTTGAGGCTTCTAATGTGTCTAGCGTTTGCGCAGCGTTGAACGTGAGTGTTCCCTCACCGAGGCGCAACGAGGCTGGCTCAACAGCCAGTCCCACCGGCGCAAGGGTGACCGTGATTGGCGTGTCTGAGGCAAGAGTGTTTCCCCCAAAGACGCCCGACACATCCGTTCGAATGACGGTCACATCATCCGCCGTTTGCGCCGTTCCTTTGAGCATAAGGTCAGTCGGATGGTCGCTGATTTGGGTAAGCTTTGCGGAGAAAGCTGGTCCATCCTCCTCCACGGCCACATAGGCGGTGAGCGCATCGAGATAGATGCCAGCCGCTTCAATCGCGCGCGCCGCGAATTGGCCGGATGGTGCCGCGTCTGGCGCATTCAGGTCCGCCTCAGCGCTCAGGGTAATATCACTCATCGCCGCGACGATGTTTTGGTTCTGCTTATAGCGCAGCACCGGACCGGACCCTTCCACAGTGACAATGCCCGGCGTCTCGCTTGGCATGTCGACAGCAACATCAAAACGCCCTGACAGGCCAAAGAGGCCATCGCTGCTGCCTGCCGGCGTGTAGAGGGAGGCTTTCAGGGAGCCCGTTGGCGCGCCGTCTGCTTCAATAGGCACTTGGGCCGCGCCGGCCACGCGTATGTTTGCAAGCTTTGCCGCTAAATCTTCAAGGAGCAGCAGGCCGTCGCCGGGGCGTTTAACAACTGACGTTATATCTAAGGGGCCAGCGTCCGATTGCGCGAGGCCCGATATGGAAATGGCGTTTCCTGTTTCGCTATTGCGCTGGATAAAGCTGACAGCAATATCGCGAAGCAACAGGCCCGCCGTGGCCAGGGCGGGAATGCGAATCTCCCCGGTTGGCAAGGCGGTCGCGAGTGGACCATTCACGGCGATTTTAGCCGTTGCTGGGCCATCGACAGGGGCTTGCGCAATGTCTTCAAAGGCGCTTGGCTCAACCTGGGCGATCAGGGTGCTATCAATGCGGCTATTCGTCAGGTAGGCCTGAGCATCTAACGAGACTCTATCAGATCGCACTTCCAACAACGATAGCTGCGTCAGGTCATCTTTTATGGCGGCATCGACATCAAAAGCCAGGGTCTGGCTAGCCAGCCTGCTGGCCCAATGCGTGCCCGCCTGGGAGACATCGAGGCTGCCGCCGCCATTGAACGCGAGCGCGCCGTCCGCAGCGATCGTCACCAGCGTTTGGGTTTTCAAGCCTGCTGGAATGCTCCCTGGTAGGGCAGAAAGGTTTGGAACGTTCACGCGGATCCGTGCCCGTTGGCTTTCGTCAGCGCGCTGTTCAAAGTCCGTCAGCTCAGCCTCAAAGACAGCGTTCCGCGCTTGCATGCGGGCCTGAAGGCCAGTGTCGGTTTGTGCTGCAGTCCCGTCGAATGTGATGTCCTGCATGACACTTGGATCCAGCCCCTCCAGTCCCGTCACGCTATCGATTGACCCGGAGACTTTAGCTTCAAGCACGCCGTCGCTAAGCCCGGTTCTGCCGCTAAGGGTGGGCGCTACGACGGAGATGCTGTTGTAGGTCACGCTTTGCGCTTTCATCGCCAATGCCAGGTCTGGCGCTGCGCTGTCTCCATTGATCGTCATCGTCCCATCGAGCCCTGAAAGGGCGGCAGGACCTGCTGTCCCGGTTGCGTTGAAAGCAAGAGCCAGATCGTCTGCGCTGATTATGTCGTTCAAAGCAACGACCGCCCCTGAGAGCGCCAAGGTCATGGCCTCATTTGAGACCGTGCCATCTAAGGCAACACGGCCTGCACCAGCCTCAGCGACGCCGATATCGACGGCCAAGGGCGCCTCTAAAAGGTCTGTCGTGCCCGCTGGAACAAAGGGCGCAGGATTAAGGGTGCCGGTCAGCTGGCCTTGCGGCGTTTGAAAGCCTGCGTCCAGTTGAACCACCTTGACATTGCCAATCGTGGCACGGGCTGTTCCTGCCCAGTTGTCTACGCTCCCTTTGCCATCAATGTGCGCCGTGGTCTGGTCAGGCAAGCCAGCGAGGCTTGCAATCAGGCCATCCTTTCCCGCGCGAAGGTCGATGGTCACATCCCCGGTCTGCGCGTTTGTATTGATGAAGATGTTTGCGTCGATGCTATCGCCTGATCCTTCCGCGCCGACCGGTGCCAGGGCAATAGTCGCATCCAGAGATGTTTTCCGGTCAATCTGAGCGCTGCCTGAGACGCTGACGGTTTCTTCCGCCGCTGTGCCGGGCTGCCAAATGATGCGGTCAACCGCCACCTGGCCCACCTGCACACTCAGCGGCAGGTCTGTGAGGTCGGAGATACCGAAGGGCTCGGTCGATGGTTCGCTCTGATAGGCTGGCGCTCTAACGACCTCAACGTGTGGAATGGAGACCAGCGAGACATCCGCGGTTCTGCTAAACAGTGTGAGCGGCCGCCATTGCACATCCACCCTCTGCGCACGCAGCCAAAGGCCTTCAGGGTCTGCCAGGGTGATGCCGTTTGCGGTGAAGTCACTCAGCAGGCTGCCTTCAATCCTTTCCAAAGAAACACCGTCAATCCCGCTGACCGTCTTGGCCAGCCACCTGTGTCCTGCGGATGTGTTGAGCGCCAAAAGGGCTGGCACGAGAATGCCTATGGCAACGGCGAGCACCGCAACGCAGGCTGCAAATACCGTCTTGAGTGCCTCTACAGGTGAAGATGTCTTGCGTTCGGTATCCATGCCTAAAAGCTCTGCCCCACGCTGATATAAACTTGAATGCGGTCGTCGCCGTCCCGTGGATTGAGGGGCGTTCCAATGTCTAGCCGGATCGGCGCAAAATCAGTGTGATAGCGCACGCCAATCCCAGCGCCATATTGGAGGCCGCTGAATTTAGGCAGGACGGTAGAATAGACATTGCCTGCATCGATGAACGGTACGACCCCAATGGTCTCTGTCACCTTCACGCGGGCCTCAATCGCCATCTCTAACAAAGACCGTCCGCCAAAGGGATCGCCGGCGCCATCCAGCGGCCCGACTTGCTGAAAGCCATAGCCGCGGATGGAGCCGCCGCCGCCCGCAAAAAACCGCCTGTTGGCTGGCAGTGTTGCCGTATCTTCACCCACAATGCTGCCGACGCGGACGCGCGCGGCCAGGACAGTGCCGTTGGCCCAATCAAAGGAGCGATAGGCCCGCACGAGCACATCATTGGTCACGAAGAAGAGCGTTGCTGCGCCAAATCCTGTTTCCGGCGTCACTTGCAGGTTCAGGCGCAGCCCATCTTGGGGATCGAAGATATCCTCGGTGCCGTCATAGCGCGCCAGCAGGGGGATAGCGCCGAGATAGAAAGTCCGCCTCCCTAAATCATCTTCAATCCGCTGCGCTTCTAAGCGCCCGCCGCCGCTGACGCCCCAGCGCTGGGAGAGCTGGCGTTCTAAGATTGCCGTGGTTTGTACACGCAGCGCATCAAAGGCATCTGTGCTCTCACGGCCAATGCCAAGGGTCACGCGGAAGGTTTGGTCATTGCGCTGGAAATTTGGAAAGGCCAGCTCGGTTTCGACCAGTTGCTCAAGCTGAGCCAGCCGCCCGCGCACCGTGAAGATTTGCCCGCTGCCGAAAAAATTGCGATGCGACCATGCCCCTTCAACGCTGAAGCCCTGGTCTGTAGAGAAGCCGGCCTGCGCAGAGACTTGGCGCATGGGTCCCTCCGTTAAGTCAACTTTCAGCGCTACCTCTTCCAAGTCCGGCTCGCCTGCTGCGGCGGGGCTTTGCTGGGCAGCGCGCATAGGCTGGATCGAAATGCCGGAAAAGAGACCCGTGGCAATAAGTCTGCCGCGGAAGGTCTCTACGTCTCTTTGGTCATAGACCGGTTGTGCGCTGATATCGGCCAGCTGCTCCACATAGTCTGGCTTCACAGTTTGAAGGCCTGTCAGCGCAAGCCCTGATATGCGCGCTTTGCGGCCCGTTTGCAGGCTTATCTTAGGCCGCACAAGCTGTGTGGCATGATCGACGACGAAGCGTTGGTCTGCGACCTTTGCGAAAGGGTAGCCAAGCTCTTTCAGCCGCAGCGCAAGAGCCGGCGCGATGCGCAGTCCAGTAAGGGCGCGTGCAGGCTCTCCTTGTCGATAGAGCTCATTTGCCGTGTCTCTTAAAGTATCTTGCAAACTGGCTTCTGAGGTGCCCTGAAGGTCCAAAACCAGCGGCCCGAACACATATTGTTTGCCGGCATTGACCTCCAGCATGACGCGGGCTTTACCGCCAAGCTCTTGCGGCGGCAGGACTCGGCCATAGACGCGCCCAGCATAATAACCCTCAGATTTGAGAACATCGCGGCCTATCGTCAGCGATTTTGCAAGACGCTCACGAAGGGCTGCGCGAGAGGAGGGGGGTGACTTCCTGTCTGTAAAGACTGGCAGCGCGCCGCGGAGCGCCCCTCGCAGGGCTTTGGACTGCTCACCCGTGATATCCACCGTGTAGGCGATGCCAGCAGCTTTGCGTTTCGTTTCTTGTTGGTCTTGGCTGGCTTGTTCTCCAGCGTCTTCGCTTGCAGGCTCCTGCGCGCGTAGCGGCATATGTGGCAGCGCCGACAGCAAAGCACATAGCAAAGCCAGATGAGGGCGCTTCAAAAATGCTACCGCAGCCACAAAAAGAAGACCCTCAAAAAGCCAGCCCCACGCCCTACGCTTCCTTGTGGCAAGCGCTCAGCTGAATTGCAATTGGAGTGGCCTTGGAAAGTGGCAGAAGAATGGTCCGCGGCGGGACCGCCACTTAGTGAATAGCGCCGCGCGGCTCTTCAGAGAGCAGAACGTTTATGGCTGCTTCGACCCGCCGCCATAAATAGGCATGCGCTTCATTCTCGTTCTTTTCATGGTACTCGACTTTGTCCAGCGCCTCATAAAGCGCGCTCGGGCCGAGCTTATCGACCATGGCAAAAGCGAGCTCATAGGTCTCGCGATCTTGAATGACATCATATTCGCCTGCTGACTTGCTGTAATCGAAACGCATGACATGCCATCCCTATCCTGCCTGCACGGCGGTTCTCCTCCGCCGCTTGTTCTTCGTTCACAAGCTTAGCAAAGCCTATGCCAAAGCAAGGGCGGCGTTTGAATCTCAAG
>JBCCDR010000026.1:0-13644 GCA_039030675.1 Pseudomonadota bacterium
AAAGAGAGCAAACTCGGGAATTCACCATTGCGAAACCTGTTCGCCTGTTGTTCAAGCAGCCCTTGCGATGAGGACGTGGTGTTCGCCAACAAGGTCGTCGGCTTTTGGGCGCTGATCCTGGGCACAGCGCTTGGCCCGCCGCTGCTGAAAATGCTGGGCATGGCCAAAGCACTATTCGCCACAGGCCTGTTCATGATGCTCACCAACATCGCCTTTGCTGGCCTGGCCACGGCGGGCGATAATGTGGCGGTGCTGGCCGGCGTTGTAGGCCTTGAAAACTTCGCAAGCGGCGCCGGGCTGGCGGTCTTTACGACCTATATTTCCGGCATCTGCAATGTGCGATTCTCAGGCACGCACTATGCTCTGTTATCCTCGCTCGCCGTGATTGGGCGCACCTTTGTGGCCGCCAGCGGAGGCTATGTAGCGACTGAGGTCGGATGGGTGTGGTTCTTCCTCATCACCACAGCAGCCGCCCTGCCAGGCATGGCCTTGCTCTACATCCTGTGGCAGCGCGGCTACACTGGCGAAGCGGTTCGGCCGAGCACTGAGAGAAAACAAAGCATTCCTGTTTGGCAAATGGTAACGCTCTGTGTGCTTATTGCCGCCGTGCTCGCATCGATAGCCTGGCGGTACGTCTAGACGGCACGCATAGACTTTAGAATCGTCGCAAACTCTCTTATATACGTACGAACTGTCACAAATCTGACCAACATTGCGCTTAAGGACCGCGCTCATGACGCAAGATTTTATGACTTCAACTTTGGTAGCGGCAGATATGGTCGCGGACGCTCCTGTCTATGCGCGCTCTGGCTTTCTAGATGTGCGGGTCGCCACGTCGCAAGCGGAGATCAAGGCCGCACAAGCCCTGCGCTATAAGATTTTTTATGGCGAGATGGGCGCTGTGCCAGACCGCCGGTCGCGGCGCGAACGCCGTGATATCGACAGCTATGATGCCATTTGTGACCATCTGCTGGTGATTGACCATAGCGACCCGACTCGCCCAGAAGTGGTCGGCACGTATCGGCTTTTGCGGCAGGTGACGGCCCAGCAACACAGTGGATTTTATTCCGCCGGCGAATATGACCTCACACCCATCCTCTCCGCCACCTTCCAAAAACGCATTGGCGAGGGCAAGCAGCTGCTGGAGCTGGGGCGCTCCTGCGTGTCTAAAGAACACCGCACGGCAGCAACCATCACGCTGCTGTGGCAAGGCATTGCCTCTTATCTGCATCAGCATTCCATCGGCTATATGTTTGGCTGCGCCAGCTTTGCGGGAACAACCCCGTCAGACCACGCCATGGCGCTGTCGTATCTGTACCACAATCACCTCGTGCCTGATGACCTAGGCGTGTCAGCCCTGCCAGAGCGCTTTGTGGACATGAATATGCTTGCGCCCGACACGTTTGACCGCAAGCTCGCCCTGCGCGCGCTGCCGCCGCTCATTAAGGGCTATCTGCGCCTTGGCTGCTTTGTGGGTAACGGCGCTGTGGTCGACCCGCAGTTCAACACCACAGATGTGTTTATTTTGCTGCCCGTTGAGCGCATCACGCGGCGCTATTCAGCCAAGCTGTTCACCACATCTGCGGACGACGCACCCCAGCTGCATTAAATCGTTTCAGCGCGAAACCGCCTGTTCCGCATTGGGGCAATATGGCGAAAAGATGGCAATGGGGGCGACGCTTGCGTCATGTGCGGGCATTCTAGATCCCTGATTCTCCAGCAAAAACATAGCTGGCACAGCTTTTGCTGCTCTTAAGGTTGAATAGAGATGAAACCGAGCAGAAAGGCCAACCCATGCTCAGAATCATGATTGCAGCCATCGGCATTGCCCTCGCCATCGCAGCGCCCTCCAGCGCACGTGCGATGGATGTCACGCAGCCTGTCGCCGCGCTTGAGCTGTAAGTCCCGCCCGCCATGCTGAACTTGATTCAGCATCTGGTTCAAAACCAGGCCATTTCCTGAAGGAGGTCCTGAATCGAGTTCAGGACGACGTGCTGAGTGTGCTGCGGGTTAAATCACCTCAGCAGCGGCGATGACCGCCAGGTTGACCAGGTCGGACATGCTTGACGTCATGGCGGCCACTTCAACCGGGCGCTCAAGGCCCACAAGCAGCGGACCGATGACGCGGCTATCGCCCACCTCTTTGAGGATTTTTGCCGAGATGTTGGCGGAGTGCAGCGCTGGCATGATGAGGATATTGGCGGGGCCGGACAGCCGCGAGAAGGGGTAGAGGTCCATCATCGAGCGGTTCAGCGCCACGTCTGAGGACAGCTCGCCCTCATATTCAAAATCCACCACTTCCTGATCCAGCAGCGCAACAGCCTGGCGCACATGGACGGATGACTCCATCGCTGGGCTGCCGAAATTGGAGTGGCTGAGGAACGCCACGCGCGGCTCATGGCCCAGCTTGCGCACAGCCGCTGCCGATTCGATGGCAATTTTCGCCAGCTGCTCGGACGTGGGCCGCTCATTCACGGTTGAATCGGCAATGAAAATCGTACGGTTGCGCGCGACCACAACATGCATGCCAAACAGCACCTCGCCAGGGCGCGTGTCGATGGCGAGCTGCACTTGCTCCAGCGCTTGGTGATAGTGCCGGGTCACGCCTGTGACCATGGCATCAGCCTCGCCCTGGGCCACCAAGCAGGCGCCAAACACGTTACGGTCTTGGTTCACCAGGCGCACACAATCCCGGTGCAGATAACCCTGCCGCTGCAGGCGATTATAGAGAAACGCCACAAGCCCTGGCGTCTTGTCGCTGTCGCGGCTGTTTTCAATGCGCAGCGGCGGCCCGTTATAGCCAAGCTTATCGAGCTGCGCTTCCACCTTATGGGTGCGGCCGACCAAGATCGCCTCGCCATAACCGTCGGCTTGGAAGTTGATGGCCGCACGCAGGACTTTCTCTTCCTCCGCTTCGGCAAAGACAACGCGTTTGGGATTGCGGCGCACCGTGTCGTAAATCTGCGTCATGGTCGCCACGGTGGGGTTAAGGCGGGTTTTCAGCTCCGTGCGATAGGCTTCCATGTCCATAATCGGGCGCCGGGCGACAGCAGTATCCATGGCCGCCTGCGCGACCCGGGGCGGCACATATTCAATCAGCCGCGGGTCAAACGGGGCCGGAATGATGTAATTGGGCCCAAAAGTCGGCCGGGCGCCGGAATAGGCGGAGGCGACCTCATCTGGAACGTCTTCCCGCGCAAGCTCCGCCAGCGCTTCAACGGCGGCGATTTTCATCTCATCATTGATGGTGGTGGCCCGCACGTCCAGCGCGCCGCGGAAGATGTAAGGGAAGCCCAGCACGTTGTTGACTTGGTTGGGATAATCCGACCGGCCGGTGGCGATGATGGCGTCATCGCGCACGGCACTAACGTCTTCCGGGCTGATTTCCGGATCGGGGTTGGCCATGGCGAAGATGATGGGCTGGTCCGCCATGCCTTCGACCATGGCCTGCGTGACAGCGCCTTTTACGGACAGGCCAATGAAGCAATCCGCGCCTTCCATGGCTTCCTGCAGCGTGCGCGTCTCGGTCTGCACGGCATAAGCGGATTTCCACTGGTTCATGCCTTTTTCGCGGCCTTGATAGATCACGCCTGTGCGGTCGCACATGATGATGTTCTGTCCGGGCACGCCCATGGCTTTGATGAGCTCAGCGCAGGCAATGGCCGCAGCGCCCGCGCCATTCATTACAATCTTGGTGTCTTTGATATCACGCCCTGTCAAATGGACGGCATTGAGAAGGCCCGCGGCCGTGATGATGGCAGTGCCGTGCTGGTCATCGTGGAAGACAGGGATATTCATTTTCTCACGCAAGCGCTGTTCAATGATGAAGCAGGCCGGTGCGGCGATGTCTTCTAAGTTAATGCCGCCAAAGCTCGGCTCGAGCAGCGCCACGCAATCGCAGAATTTGTCCACGTCCTCTGAATCGACTTCCAAATCAATGGAGTCCACATCGGCGAAGCGCTTGAAAAGGACGGCCTTGCCTTCCATGACCGGTTTGGACGCGATGGCGCCTAAATTTCCAAGGCCCAGAATGGCTGTGCCATTGGAGATGACGGCGACCAGATTGCCCTTGGCTGTATAGTCATAGGCCGTTGTTGCATCCGCAGCGATGGCTTCAACTGGCACGGCCACGCCTGGCGAATAAGCGAGCGATAAATCCCGCTGGGTGGCCATGGGTTTTGACGCGATAATCTCAAGCTTGCCGGGCCGATTGGCTGAGTGAAACAGCAGGGCTTCCTGGTCAGAGAATTTGGCTTGCTTGTCGGACATCTTCGGTGCGCTCATTTCTTGGTAACTACGGCCTGGAGCGACCGTCCTATGCCTGTCTGCAGCAAAAGGGAACCGCAAAGGCGCCCTAAATTCTGAGGAAAGCGGATAAATGGGCCTTCCGCCGCGGGGATGGCCCGTTTATGGGTGTGCCATGGCAGCAAAACCCGCAGGCCCGACGCCCATGATGGCGCAGTATCTGGGCATTAAAGACCAGCACCGCGATTGCCTGTTGTTCTACCGCATGGGCGATTTTTACGAGCTGTTTTTCAGCGATGCCGTCGATGCCTCCGCAGCGCTGGATATTACGCTCACGAAACGCGGCCAGCACGAAGGCCAAGATATCCCCATGTGCGGCGTGCCCGTTCATTCTGCTGACAGCTATTTAGCCAGGCTGATCAAAGCAGGCTTTAAGGTTGCTATTTGCGAGCAGGTGGAAGACCCGTCTGAAGCCAAGAAACGCGGTGCAAAATCCGTCGTCAAACGCGATGTGGTGCGCTTGGTGACGCCCGGCACGCTGAGTGAGGAGACCCTGCTGAGCGCGCGCAAAGCCAACATCTTAGCGGCCGTCGCCGAGGTGCGCGGCGCGCTTGCTTTGGCCTGGATGGACATGTCCGTGGGCGATGTGAGCTATATGGCCAGCAGCGAGGCAGCGCTGCCGGCCCATTTGGCGCAAATCGATGCCGCTGAAATCCTCACGCTGTCGCCGGATATCGCCGACCAACTGCGCGCCAGCGGCCAGCCGGTGAGCGAGCGCAGCCACAGGGCGCTGTCTTCCGTCCAAGCGCATAAAATTCTGCAAGAGGCTTACGGTGTCTCCACGCTTGCCGGCTTTGGGGACCTGCCGCGAGAGGTGACGCTGGCGCTTGGCGTTCTGCTTGATTACGTCACCGAAACGCAAAAGGAGGCCCGCCCGCCGCTTGCCGCGCCGCAACGCGCTGACAAACAGCCCAATATGCGCATAGACCCAGCGACCCGGCGCTCGCTGGAGATCACGCAGACCCAAAGCGGCGAGCGCAGCGGCAGCTTGCTTGCCACCATTGATAAGACGGCGACAGGCGCTGGCGCCCGGCTGCTGGCCAGCTGGGTCTCCGCGCCCTCCTGCGATGTGGGCGTCATCCGCGCACGCCAAGACATGGTCGCCTGGCTGCTGGAGCAAGAGGATTTGCGCAGCCAGCTGCGCACGACATTGAAAGCCTGCCCAGACATGCAGCGCGCTCTGGGCCGGCTGAGCTTAGGCCGCGGCGGGCCGCGCGATATGGCTGGCATTGGCAAAGGCCTCGCCTGCGCGCGCGCGATCTCTGGCGCCATTGAGAAAACGCACAGCGCCTTATCCAGCCTGCCGGAGATGGCTGAAGGCGTTATCAAAGCCTTGCAAGGCCATGGCGCCCTGGAAGAGTGCCTGACTGCGGCTCTACAGGAAGACCTGCCACTGCAAGCACGAGACGGTGGGTTCATCGACAGCGCTTATGATGATGCGTTGGCGCAGTTCCGCAGCCTGCGCAGCGAAGGGCGGCGGCATATTCTAAGCTTGGAAGCGGAATATAAAGAGCTCACCAGCATCACAGCGCTGAAAATCAAACATAACAATGTGCTGGGCTATCACCTGGATATCCCCGCGCGCTATGCAGACCCGTTGATGACAGCGCCGCTGAATGCGACGTTCATCCACCGGCAAACCCTGGCCAATGCCGTGCGGTTCTCAACGGAAGCGCTGGCGGATTTGGCGGGGCGCATTACCCGGGCGGCCGACGATGCGCTGGGCCGGGAGCTGGCGCTGTTTGAGGAATTGCGCCAAGAGATTTTAGCGCAGAGCGAGCCGGTGCGCGCCTGTGCAGCAGCGCTGGCCCAGCTGGACGTGTTTGCCGCCTTTGCAGAGCTAGCGCACACGCAGCGCTATGTGCGCCCCAAAGTGGATGACACGACGGCTTTTGCCGTTGAAGGCGGTCGCCATCCGGTGGTCGAGGCGGCGCTGGAGACAGAGCAAAAGGCCTTCATCCCCAATGACTGCGCGCTGGACGAGGCGGCGCGGCTATGGCTGCTCACAGGGCCGAATATGGCGGGGAAATCCACCTTTTTGCGGCAGAACGCGCTGATTGCGCTGCTGGCGCAAACCGGGTGCTATGTGCCGGCCAAGGCAGCGCATATCGGCCTGGTAGACCAGCTGTTCAGCCGGGTCGGCGCCTCTGATGATTTAGCGCGGGGCCGCTCCACCTTCATGGTCGAGATGGTGGAGACCGCGGCCATCTTAAACCAGGCCAGCGCCCGCAGCTTCGTGATCCTGGATGAAATCGGCCGCGGCACCGCCACCTACGATGGCCTCTCCATCGCTTGGGCAACGGCGGAACACATTACGGTGACGGCCAAAGCCCGCGCGCTGTTTGCCACGCACTATCATGAACTCAACGCGCTCACCCGCCAGCATGAAGCGGTCGCGGCTTATTCCATGAAAGCGCGCGAATGGGAGGGGGATTTGATCTTTCTCCACGAGGTCGCCCCCGGCGCAGCGGACCGCAGCTACGGCGTCCAGGTGGCGAAACTGGCCGGCATGCCGCCAAAGGTCGTAGGCCGTGCCCGCGAGATATTGGCCTTGCTGGAAGACAGCGCGCAGGGGGCAGGCGCCTCTGGGCCGAAAGGCGCGCGCGCAGGCATATTCGATGATTTGCCCTTGTTCACCCATTCTCCGCCGCAGCCGCCAACGCAAGAGACATCCACGCTTGAAGCAGCTCTTGCCGAGGTCGACCCCGATAGCCTTAGCCCGCGCCAAGCCCTGGACGCTCTGTACCGTCTCAAAGCCCTTTTAACCGGCGACACAGACGCGTGAGAACGCTAGCGCTGCCACGCTTAATTGCGTAGTTTAACGCCATGAACGCCCAGCCGACCCTGCGTAAGCGCGATATCATCAACAAGCGCGGCATCCGCGCGGCCCTTGACGCGGCTGCGCAAGATAAGAGCCGCGACGCGCTGCGCACGCATTTGCTCAGCGTGCTGAAAGAGGCAAACATCAAAGGGCAAGACGCGCTGCGCGCCATGGCTGCCCTGCCGGAAACCAATGGCCGCACGCTTGTCCATGCCCATAGCTATCTCATGGACCAGCTCATCGCGCTGGGCTGGGAGACCATCGTGGAGGATATCGCACCCCTGAGCAATCCCACCCAAGCCGAGCGCTTGGCCATCGTCGCTGTGGGCGGCTATGGGCGCGAGGAAATGGCGCCCTTTTCGGACGTCGATTTGCTGTTTTTAACGCCCTATAAGATCACGCCTTGGTCAGAAACGGCCATTGAGCATTTGCTGTATTTGCTGTGGGACATGGGCCTGAAGGTGGGCCACGCCACGCGCTCCATCTCTGAAATGATGAGCATGGCCCGGCAAGACATCACCGTGCGCACCGCCTTTTTAGAAGCCCGGCTGCTGCAAGGCGATGGACCGACCTTTGCCCAGGCCAAAGCACGTTTTGAGACAGACATTATCGCGCCTACAAAAGCCGACTTCATTGAACAAAAGCTGGAAGAGCGGGAAATTCGCCATGCGCGCATGGGCGATAGCCGCTTTGTGGTCGAGCCCAACATCAAGGAAGGCAAAGGCGGCCTGCGCGACCTGCAATCCCTCTACTGGATTGCCAAATATGTGTACGGCGTTGAAGAGATCAAAGAGCTGGTGGGCCAGGGCGTCTTCACCGCCAATGAGTATCGCAGCTTCCGCCAGGCGGAGACCTTCTTGTGGAATGTGCGGTGCCACCTGCATTACCTGGCCGGGCGCGCGGAGGAGCGGCTGACCTTTAGTGTGCAGCCAGAGCTGGCCGCCGCACTGCATTATACCGAAGACCGCGCCGGCCTCAGCGGCGTCGAGCGCTTCATGAAGCATTATTTCCTCATGGTGAAGCGCGTGGGGGATTTAACGCATATTTTCATCGCGCACCTGGCGCAAACGCACCGCAAGAAACCGCTCATTCGCCTGCCCCGCCTGCGCAAATCCACCGAAGCATTAGACGGCCTTGAGGTGATTGACCGCTGGCTTAAAGCGCCGGACGAGGCGTATTTTGAGGAAACCCCGCAGCGCTTGCTCACTATTTTTGCCGCCATGGACAAAACCCAGCGCGATATTCACCCCGATACGCTGCGCGTGCTACGCAGGGCCCATAAGAAGGTGGACAGGAAGCTGCGCCGCGACCCCAAGGCCAATGAGGCGTTTCTCACCTGCCTGACCTCGAAGAAAGACCCTGAACGGGTGCTCCGGCGCATGAATGAGACGGGGATTTTTGGCCGCTTCATCCCCGATTTCGGCAAAGTCGTCGCGCAGATGCAGTTCGACATGTATCACCATTATACCGTGGATGAGCACACGATCCGGGCCGTTTCGCTTCTGTCACAAATCGAGCGCGGCCTGCTGGCGGACGAGCACCCCATTAGTACCAAATTGATGCCCAAAGTGGTGATGCGCCGCGCGCTGTATGTGGCCGTCTTGCTGCACGATATTGCTAAGGGCCGCGGGGGCAATCATTCCATCTTAGGCGCGCAAATCGCCAAGAAGCTTTGCCCGCGCCTTGGCATGAGCCCCGCAGAGACAGAAACCGTCGCCTGGCTGGTGCGCTATCACCTGCTGATGAGCCATTTCGCCTTCAAGCGCGACCTCTCCGACCCTAAAACCGTGAGCGACTTTGTCGCTGACGTGAAAAGCCCTGAGCGGCTGCGGCTGCTGATCTTGTTGACGGTGGTCGACATCCGCGCGGTGGGGCCGAAGGTGTGGAATGCCTGGAAAGGGCAGCTGCTGACAGATCTCTACCACGCGGCCGAAGAACAGCTGGTCGCCGGCCATGCGACCACCGACCATGCGGCGCGCACAGCGGCGCGCAAAGCCGCGATACGCGCGCGCCTGAGCGATTGGAGCGATGACGCCTTTGACCGTTTTGCCAGCCGGCTGGACAGCGCCTATTGGCTCTCCGAGCCTGACGACCTGATTGTTTCGAATGCGTTACTACTGGACAAAGCAGGCGATGAGCAGGGCCTGGTGGACTGCAAATGGTCTAGCAGGCCGAGCGAAGATGTGACCTATTTTACTGTTCACGCCGCAGATCATCCCGGGATTTTCTACCGTATCGCCGGCGCGCTGTGTTTAGGCGGCGCCACCATTGCCGGCGCGAAAATCCACACCACTAGCGATGGTATGGCGCTTGACAACTTCCTGCTGCAAAACGCCGATGGCGGGCCGTTTGATGACGAGATGCGCTTAAAGCGCACCCACGATAAGGTGCTTCAAGCGCTGAAGGGCAAGCTGCGCCTGACCGAGCTTTTGGCGCAGCCGCTCACGTTGCGGCGCAATGTGGACCATTTTGATGTCGAACCTGTGGTGCTGATCGACAACGCGGCGTCCAATCGGTTCACGGTGATTGAAGTCAATGCGCTGGACCGGCCGGCCCTGCTATACCGGATTACCCGGGTGTTGTTCCACGCGAAGGTCTCCGTGCGCTCAGCCCATGTGGCCACCTATGGGGAGCGCGCGGTCGATGTGTTTTACGTGACGGATTTGCTTGGCCAGAAAATCACCAACACCAACCGTGTGCGCGCCCTGGAGCGGCGTATCCTAGAAGCGCTGCAGGCAGTGGAAAGCGCTGCCAAAGCAGCCTGACGACAGCCCTATGAGTCTGGCTCGTTCTGCGCTGACGGTTGGCGCAATGACCATGGCCAGCCGGGTGGCCGGCTTTGCCCGCGATTGGCTCATGGCGCTCACGCTTGGCGCTGGGCCGGCGGCGGATGCTTTTTTTGTGGCCTTCAAGCTGCCGAATTTCTTCCGCCGGCTGTTTGCGGAAGGCGCGTTTTCGGCCGCCTTCGTCCCCTATTTCTCCGCCATCCATGCCCGCGACCCCAGCGCTGGCGAAGCCTTTGCCCAGCGCGTTCTCTCTGTGCTTGTCCCGGTACTTGCGCTGTTCATTCTGCTCGTGGAAGTGTTTATGCCGGGCGTTGTCTATGCGCTCACGGGGGGCTTTAAGGATGGTGACCCCGATAAGCTGGCCCTGGCGATTGAACTCAGCCGCCTCACCTTTCCCTTTCTTGCGCTGATTTCCCTCGTGTCGCTTCTTTCTGGCGTCCTGAATGGTTTGGGGCGGTTTGCAGCTGCGGCAGGCGTGCCGGTCGTGCTCAATCTGTCTTTGATTAGCGCCATGCTGCTTGCACCGGGCGCCCCGCAGGAGGTCGCACGGAATTTGGCTGTCGGCGTCACCATTGCTGGTCTCCTGCAAGTGTTGATGCTGCTTGCAGCGCTGCGGCGGCAAGGCTTTGCGCTTGGGCTCATCGCGCCCAGTTTGTCCCCGAATGTGCGCAATATGCTCAAAGCTATGGCCCCTGCAGCCATCGGGGCAGGCGCGGTGCAGATTAACCTGCTCATCGATGTGCTCTTGGCGACGCGGTATTTGCCCGAAGGCTCCATCAGCTACCTGTATTATGGCGATCGGCTGGTGCAGCTGCCCATTGGCGTTATTGGTGTGGCGGTGGGCACGGCCCTCCTCCCATCCCTCTCAAAGGCGCTGAGTTTAGGCGAAGGCGCGCGTGGCAACCAGCTGATGAACACGGCCGCTGAGATGGTGCTGGTGGTGACCTTGCCAGCCATGGTCGCGCTGCTCACCGTCCCAGAGATCTTCATTCGCATCCTGTTCGAGCATGGCGCGTTTGACCGGCAGGACACGGTGCAAACGGTCAAAGCGCTGATGGCCTATGCCTGCGGCCTGCCGGCTTATGTGCTGATCAAAGTTTTCACGCCCGGGTTCTTCGCGCGCGGCGATACAAAGACGCCTGTGCAGATTTCCATGGGCTGCCTGATGCTCAACACCGCGCTTGGCATTGCGCTCATGCAGGTTTTCGCCCATGCCGGCCTGGCGCTAGCGACTGCCGTTGCGGCTTGGACAAATGCTCTGCTGCTTTGGCTGGTCCTCGCCCGGCGCCGGCACTTCACGCTAGCACCCCAAGTTTTAGGGCGCTGCGTGCGCATGCTTATTGCTGCCCTTGTCATGGCTGGAGGGCTGTATGGGGCTATTCACGCCGCAGCGCCTTTGCTCGGCAAACACCCCAGCATCGCCTTGCCAACGCTCATCGCCATAGTCGCCGCAGCCATGGCGCTCTACGCGCTCAGCGGCACGCTGGTGCGCGCCTTTGATATGGCCCGAGTCAAGGCGGCCTTCACGCGCCGCACTGGTTGACATGCGCGCATGTGCATGCAAGGTGCGCGGCTTCGCGTAATAACAAAACGAGACGGGCAAAGCGATGACGGGCCAACCCACCAACCGCGTGTTTTCTGGCGTGCAGCCCACGGGGCAGCTGCATTTAGGCAATTATCTCGGCGCCATCCGCAACTGGGTCGCGCTGCAGGAGGACTATGAGTGCCTCTACTGCCTGGTGGATTTGCACGCCATCACTGTCTGGCAGGACCCGGAGGCGCTGTCAGAGGCCACCTATGAAGGCGCCGCAGCGCTCATAGCCTCGGGCATCGACCCTGAAAGCTCCATCCTGTTCAACCAAAGCCAAGTGAGCGCGCATGCCGAGCTGGCTTGGATTTTCAGCTGCGTGGCGCGCATCGGCTGGCTGGACCGGATGACGCAGTTCAAAGACAAGGCAGGCAAGAATAAACAGCGCGCCTCTGTGGGGCTCTATACCTATCCGGCGCTGATGGCCGCTGACATCCTCACCTACCGCGCCACGCACGTGCCTGTGGGGGAGGACCAGAAACAGCATCTGGAGCTCACGCGCGATATTGCTGAGAAGTTCAACCATGATTTCGGCCAAGACTTCTTCCCGCTCACAGAGCCGCTGATCCAGCCCGAAGGCGCGCGCATTATGTCTCTTCGGGACGGCACAGCGAAGATGTCCAAGTCCGACCCCTCAGACCTCTCGCGCATTAATTTGACCGATGATGCAGACACCATCGCCCGCAAAATCCGCAAAGCGCGCACGGATGCGGACGGCATTCCCAGTGACGCCGATGGCCTAGAGGGCCGCGCCGAAGCGCGCAATCTCATTGATATTATGGCCTCTCTTCAAGGGGTTAGCCAAGAAGTTGTCTTAGCCGACTTTGGCGGAAAGGGCTTTTCAGACTTTAAGGAAGCGTTGTGTGACGTGGCTGTTGCCAAGCTTGGCCCGATCACGGAACGCATGAATGCGCTGCGGCAGGATAAGGCGCATTTAAAGTCTGTCTTAGCGAATGGTGCTGACAGGGCAGAAGCGCTTGCAGCACCCATCATCGATGAGATCAAATCGATCGTCGGATTTGTAAAGCGCTAGTTATCATCGCCCATGCGCAAGGCCTGAATGAAGGCCTCATGGGGAATGTCAACTTTGCCAAACTGGCGCATGCGCTTTTTGCCGGCCTTTTGCTTTTCCAGAAGTTTGCGTTTGCGGGTGATATCGCCGCCGTAACACTTGGCCGTCACATCTTTGCGCATGGCCGGAATGGTCTCGCGCGCAATGACTTTGCCGCCTAAAGCCGCCTGCACGGGGATTTTAAACAAGTGCCGGGGGATGAGGTCTTTGAGGCGCTCGCACAGCGCCCGGCCGCGGCTTTCGGCCTTATCCCGGTGGACAATCATGGAGAGCGCATCGACGGGCTCTGCGTTCACCAGGATGCTCATCTTCTGCAGCGCGCCTTGGCGATAGTCCTTCATCTGATAATCAAAGCTGGCATAGCCTTTGGAGACGGATTTCAGCCGGTCGTAAAAATCAAAGACAACTTCATTGAGCGGCAGCTCATAAACCGCCATGGCACGGCTGCCCACATATGTGAGGTTCTTTTGAATGCCGCGGCGATCTTGGCAGAGCTTGAGGACCGCGCCCAAATGCTCATCGGGCACCAGGATATTGGCTTCAATCCAAGGCTCTTCAATGAAATCGATTTTCACGGGGTCCGGCATATCGGCGGGATTGTGCAACTCCATCACCTCGCCATCCGTCATATGCATTTTGTAAACAACGGAGGGCGCAGTAGTGATGAGGTCGAGGTCAAACTCTCGGCTGAGGCGCTCTTGAATGATCTCTAGGTGCAGGAGGCCGAGGAACCCGCAGCGGAAGCCAAAGCCAAGCGCGGCCGAGGTTTCCATTTCAAACTCAAATGACGCATCATTCAGCCGCAGTTTCGCAAGGCTTTCACGCAAGCGTTCAAAGTCACTGGCATCGGAGGGGAAGAGACCGCAGAACACCACCGATTGCGAGGGCTTAAAGCCTTCCAGCGGCTGGTTGGCGGGCCGTTTCGTCTCCGTAATGGTGTCGCCAACGCTGGTTTCGGCCACTTCTTTAATGGCGCCGGTGAAATAGCCCATCTCGCCAGGACCGAGGCTGTCCACCTTGGTCGCTTTGGGGTGGAACACGCCCACTTGGTCGACCAAATGGTCCGTGCCCG
>JBCCDR010000027.1:0-13634 GCA_039030675.1 Pseudomonadota bacterium
CCGTAGCTCAGCTGGATAGAGCACCAGACTACGAATCTGGGGGTCAGGAGTTCGAATCTTCTCGGGCGCGCCATTTTTTCTTTTTAGCGCACTGTCAGACTTCAGCGACCCTCTGGTCGATGGCGCCGAATATTGAATGTCCTTGCTTGTCAAACATTTCGATTTTCACGGTGTCGCCGGGCGACATGAAGGGCGTTTTTGCAGTGCCGCTTTCGATGGTCTCAATCATGCGGATTTCCGCGATGCAGCTATAGCCGAGCCCGCCCTCGCTGCAGGGTTTGCCAGGGCCGCCGTCAGCGCCTTTGTTGGAGACGGTGCCCGAGCCAATGAGCGATCCTGCGCATAGGGGCCGTGTTTTCGCCGCGTGGGCGACCAGCTGGGCAAGGCTGAACGTGGCGTCATTGCCAGCTTCCGCCCGGCCAAAGGGCGCGCCGTTATAGTCAACATGGAGAGGCAGATGGATTTTGCTGTCTTGCCAGGCCTCGCCCAGCTCATCGGGTGTGACTGCCACAGGGGAGAAGGCGCTGGAAGGTTTGGATTGGAAGAAGCCGAAGCCTTTCTCCAGCTCCCCAGGTATGAGCCCGCGCAGGGAGACATCGTTCACCAGGCAGATGAGTTTGATGTGACCTGCTGCCGCTTCAGCGGACACGCCCATGGGCACATCGTCGGTGATCACCACGACCTCGCCTTCCATATCCATGCCTTCTTTGGGGTCGCGGAAGGGGATGTCGTCGGTGGGCGCTAAAAAGCTATCAGAGCCCCCCTGATACATGAGTGGGTCATGGTAGAAGCTTTCCGGTACCTTTGCGCCGCGCGCTTGGCGGACCAGCTCCACATGGTTGATATAAGCTGAGCCATCGGCCCATTGATAGGCGCGTGGTAGCGGCGCGTGTGCGCGCGTTTGGTCAAAAGGTTCTGAGGGGACGTCGCCAGAGTTGAGGCTGTCATAGAGCGCTTGGAGCTTGGGTTCGCTCTCCTCCCAGCTATCCAGCGCGGTTTGCATGGTTGGCGCAATGGCGCTGGCATCGGTATAGTGCGAGAGGTCTTGAGAGACGACGACAAGCTGGCCGTCGCGGCCAGACTTTAAACTTGCAAGTTTCATTGGATGTTCCTGGGCAAAACAAGGGGGGCGTTAGTCGTTGAGCTCGTGCAGCCAAGCGGCATGGCGCGGCGCTTTTTTGGTTTGTGACCATTCCTCCAACATCGCCGGGGCGACGCGGTGCAGCTCATCCATTTGCTCTTGGGTGCCAATGTTGGCGGCGAGTTCTAGCCGGTGTCCATTGGGGTCAAAAAAGTAGATGGATTTGAAAATCCCGTGGTGGGTGGGCCCCAGAACATCAATGCCGCAAGCTTCTACATGGGCTTTGGCTTCCAAAAGCGCATCCATATCCTCGACTTCAAACGCGATATGCTGGACCCATTGCGGCGTGTTCTCATCACGGCCCATCTCAGCCTGCGTTGGCAGCTCAAAAAACGCGAGCACGTTGCCCATGCCCGCATCGAGGAAGATGTGCATATACGGGTCAGGCTCACCAGTGGAGGGGACTTGATCCTCCGCGATGGCCAGTTGAAAATCCATGTTGAGAACTTTTTGATAGAACGCGACAGTCTCTTTGGCGTCGCGGCACCGATAAGCCACGTGATGGATACGTTTGAGTGATACACTCATGCGAATACCTTTCTAAAGGGGATGGTTTGTTCTAACGGATAATGGTTGTAATCACAACTAAATTTTGTGTCTAAGGAGTGGTTATGGCTCAATCAACACCTCTCACGCTTGATGCCTATTGGCCCTATCACGTGGCCGTTCTGGGGGATTTGATTGCACGGCACACGGCGCATCTGGCCCGTGTCCATGGTGATTTGAATTTAAGCCAATGGCGCGTGCTTGCCGCTGTTGGGGAGGCGCCGGGCCGGACGGCGCGGGAGGTTGTGGACTTAACGCCCATGGATAAAGGCATCGTCAGCCGCGCCGTGAGCGCACTCATTGATCGTGCTTTGATGGAGCGGCAGGCTAAGGCAGATGACAGGCGGCAGGTTGCCTTGTCCCTGACGAAAGAGGGCCAGGCGGTCTATGCGCGCATCGGCGCGGCGTTAACAGCGGCGGTCAAGCCCGTCACCAATCACCTTGAAAATGAGACGGCTTTCATAGAGACGCTCAAAGCCGCCTCCCAAGCGTATCGCGGCCTTAAGGCGTAGCGTCAGGCTGCGCTTCGGGCACGCTGGCGGCGATGCCGTCCCATGCCAGCGTGGCTGCGTTGATGGCGCTCAGCGCGGGATAGACCGTCATATCAACGCCAAAGCGTTTGGCGTTGTAGATTTGCGGGATCAGGAAGCATTCGGCATAGCCCGGCGTTTCGGCAAAGAGGAATGCGTTTTGCCGCGCAGCGGCTTGGGTTTCGAGCGCCTCAAAGCCCAGCTCAATCCAGTGTTTGGCCCAAGCCGGGCCACCTTCACGTCCGACGCCATAGGTTTGGCCCACATATTTTTGAACGCGCAGATTGCCCAGCGGATGGATATCGCAGGCGATGGCAGCGCCAAAGGCAAGGGCCTGCGCCCGGGTGAGAGGGTCGGCATGCAGAAGCGGCTTTTCCGGATGGGCCTGCTCTAAATAATCCAAGATGGCTTGGCTTTGCGTGAGGCGCGCGCCCGTCTCGAGCTCTAAAACGGGGATCAGCCGCTGCGCACTGATGTCGGTAAACCCATCAGCAAGCTGCGCGCCGCCCGCTAAATCCACGCTCTGCTGGGTGTAAGCGAGCTCTTTAAGTGCCAACGCCATGCGAATGCGGTAGCTCGCTGTAGATCGCCAATAGCTGTAAAGTTTCATCCGCGCTGTTCCTCTTTAATATGGCACGACTTTGCCGACAGGTGGACAAAGCCCGCAATTGACCAAAATGCTTGCAAACGCCTTGCTAGAGGTCAAGCCAGACATTTGCTGGAGAGTGCGCATGGATAAACCGGAAACCGTTAATGAGGAAGACGCCCTGATTGCGGCCTTGCAGCCCTTGTTTACCGACTGGGTGCGTTTCTTTAGCGTCAATGACTTTGCCGGCGTGCGCAGCTTGTGGGTGGCGGATGTGGAGCGGCCTTACTATGTGGCTGAAGAACACCCAGTGCTCATGAGTACATGGGAAGAGATTGAGCATTACTGGGCCGAGACGGCGAAAATTAACACCGATTTCCAAGGCAACATTGAAATCGTGAATGCTAAATACGTCGCTGACGACCAAGCCATGGCCCATTTTCAGCTTGGCTGGAAGATGTCCTTGGTGGGCTGGGAGCGCCCCATTGGCGGCACTAATCGCGGTATGGCTGGGTTCCAAAAGACGGCCGATGGCTGGAAGTTCCACAGCTACATGGAAGCGCCCAAAGCGCCTATCACCTATTTCCGCGATGCCGGCGCTGATGATGCGACCATGAAGACCCTGCGCGACATTTACATGGACGTGGCTGAGGGCCTGAGTTTTCCACTGCGGTCAAAGAACCAATGAGTCAAAGTCAAGCAGGACAGACGGGCGAGGTCAGCCGCGGCCTTCCGGTGCTCATCGCTTGCATGGTCGGGATGATGTTCGGCATCTCCGCCGTGCCATTTTACACGCTTGGCATCTTTGCTGTCCCGGTCATGGGCGAGTTTGAGTGGACGGGCGCACAGTACCAGGGCGCCTTTACCTTCATGCTGGCCGGCGCGCTGGCAGGGCCGTTTACGGGTTGGCTATGTGACAAGCTGGGCAACCGCGTGGTCGCGCTGACGTCTATCACGTTGTTTTCTGTGGCTTTCGCCGCCATTGGCGTGCTGACGACGCAGTCCATTTGGTCTTTCTACGCCTGCTGGGCTGTTATGGCGTTTGTGGCGCAGGGCACCGGGCCTATTCCCTGGACACGCGCCATTGGCGAGTGGTTTTACGCCCGGCGCGGCCTTGCCCTTGGCATCGCGCTCATGGGCAGCGGTGTCGCCGCTTTCTTTCTGCCGCCGCTCACCACCGCTATCATCGGTGCGACCGGCTGGCGGACCACCTATATGATCCTTGGCGCCATGATTTTCTGCATTGCCTTTCCAACGGTGTGGTGGGGCCTGCGCCGCGCGCCGCAGTGGGTGCTGGATGATGGGGCCTCTTTGCGCGGCGGGATGTCTGCGCAGTATGGCTATTCTTTAGGGGATGCGCTGCGGTCTTATCGCTTTTGGGTCATTGCGCTGGCCTTCTCGTTCATCTCCTTGGGCGTTGCCGGCATTATTTCAAATCTCGTGCCCTTGCTTGTGGACCGCGGGTTCACGCCCCAACTGGCCGCTGGCTTTGCCGCCATCATTGGCGCTTCGGTGATTTTGGGGCGTCTGGTGGTGGGCGCATTGCTGGATCGGTTCTGGGGGCCTGCCATTGCTTTCGTGCTCATGGCGCTGCCTGCCGCGTCGTGCATCCTGCTTGCTAGCGCGGACTTGCCTTTGGCGCTCACGGGCGCGGCGGTCTTTGTCGTCGGTTTCGCTGCCGGCGCTGAATTCGACATCATCGCTTATTTCGTCACGCGCTATTTCGGCCTGAAAAACTACGGCAAGATTTATGGCGTCATCTACACCATCTTCTTCCTCGGCGCCGGGCTTGCGCCCATGATTTTTGCAAGGGTGTATGATCAGGCGCAGAGCTACAATCCCATTTTGCTGGTCTCAGCAGGCACATTTCTCTTCTCAGCCGCCCTGCTTTTAACGCTGGGCCGCTATCCTGACCACGAAGCTGACGCCGCTGCAACGCCGGCGCTTTCTCCGGCAGCCGAATAGAAAAAATAGGCGCGCCTTTGCTTCGCTCTACATGGCTAAGCACGCATCACAAACACTGGGCCCCAAGACCCAACGGAGGAACCCCATGCGCACCCTTTTTCTTATCGTGTGTCTCGCTCTTGCTGCCTGCGGCGAAGAGAGCGCGGTAGACCAAAAACCCGTCGAGCAGAGTGAAGCCGCCATAGCCGGCATCAAAACAGGGCCGTGGCGTGTGGTGCTTGACCATCCCGGCGGCGGTTTGCCCTTCACGCTCGAAATTGCTGAAGGCCCGACAGCGTATTTCTTGAACGGTCCAGAGCGTATGAAAGCCGAGCAGGTCACGATTACCGATGGCGCGCTTGATATTCGCTTCCCCTCTTATGAATCCTCTCTCGTCGCAACGCTTCAAGACGATGGCACACTCAAAGGAACGGCAACGCTCACCCGGCGTTTGGGCGAGCTGAAGAAAATCGACTTCGATTTGACGGCGACACATGGACAAACCTGGCGTCACTTTGCAGAGCAAGACCCGCAGCCAGCCAGCGTGGCGGGAACATGGGCGGTTGAGCTCTCCAACCCCTTTGGCGGGCCAGCGCGGCCAGGCCTTGGCATTTTTGAGCAGGATGGCGCCATCGTCACGGGCACGTTCCTGTTCCCGCAAGGCGACTATCGTTGGCTGCAAGGCGAGGTGAAAGACGGCGAGCTGTATCTCTCCACCTATGATGGCGGCCAAGGCACTGTCTGGCGCGGCACTCTGAAAGAGGATGGCACTCTAGACGGTACGTTCTACGCCAAGAGCTACGGCTTCCCGCCCGTCCCCTGGAGCGCGCGCCCTGACCCAGATGCCAAACTGCCCGATGCCAATAGCATGACGTCTTTAAAGGAAGGCGTGGAGCGTTTTGACTTCACCTTCCCTGACACGAACGGTGAGATGGTCTCGCTGAGCGATTCGAAATTTGCCGGGAAAGTCGTGCTCATCACCATTGGCGGCACTTGGTGTCCAACATGTCATGACGAGGCTGCGTTTCTCGCGCCTTATTACGCAGAAAACAAAAATCGCGGCCTTGAAGTCATCGGTCTCCAGTTTGAATACACCGACGACATGGAGCGCTCCATGCGCCAAACAAAGGCGTTCAAACAGCGCTATAAGATCGACTATGACATGCTCATTGCTGGGGTTTTCGGCAAGAAAGGGGTGGCTGAAGCTCTACCATTCCTTGATGGCCTTGAAGCTTACCCAACCACGTTGTTTTTGGACCGCACAGGTGCGGTACGGAAGATCCACACAAGCTTTCCTGGCGCGGCGACGGGCAAACGCCATGAGCTCTATCTTGCTGAATTTAAAACGTTTCTAAACGAGCTCCTGGCTGAACAGGGTTAACGCAAGGCCCAATAATCGACTAGTGGATAAACTCATGATCACGCTCCAGTGTGGCGCGACATTATGCTGCAAAACCGGCTCGTCGCGCAGGAGCAATGGTCTAGATGGTGACATTGCAGCAGATGTGACGGGCTTCGCCTGTCACAGATCACGCAAAAGACGAGATGCCCCCCAGGGCACTGTTTAAGGGAAGGGAAACAGACCTATGAATTTTTCCAGAAAAAGCCGTTTGTGCCTGAGCGCGAGTGCCTTGGCCGTCGCCGTGAGCGGCATGCCCGGCGCCGCGATGGCGCAAGAGCAAGATGATGCAAATCTCGCATTTGACGAAATTTTCGTCACCGCGCGTAAGCGTCCAGAAACACAAACTGAGATTCCTCTCAGTGTTAAAGCATTTGGACAAAACGATCTCGATAAGCGCGGCATTCAGGACTCTGCCAACCTTTCCGACTTTGTCCCTGGTTTTAAATTCGAACCGATTGGCACGGGCGGTCAAAGTGGCCGTGCAAACCCGAATATTCGCTTCCGCGGTATTGGCGTGCAGATTGGTCTTGGCGGCGCCTCTGACGCAGGGGCACTCTTTTGGGATGGCGCTTATGTACCGCAAGGTATTGGGGTCGTCCCACTGATCGATTTGCAGCAGACGGAAGTCATCAAAGGCCCGCAAACGGCCTTCTTTGGCCGTAATACATTCGCTGGAGCCGTCAACTTCTTGCCAGCTGAGCCAACTGAAGAGCTCGAAGTTCGCCTGCGCGGTCAGGCGTCAGCCACAGACGTACAGGTCGGATACAACTTCAATGCAATTGTGAGTGGTCCGATCACTGATAAAATCGGCGCCCGCGTTGCCGTATCCACTGAGAAGCGGCCTGGTGTGACTGATTTCCAAGACGGGACCCCGCTTGGTGAGGAAGTGACACATGCCATACTTGGTACGTTGAAGTTTGATGTGACGGATAGCACCTTCTTCAAGGTCACGGGTTATTTCGTCGATTCAGAAGATACGTCTGCTCTGTCGTCCATCCAGGCCACCGTGGCCCCCGGCGATTGCGACCTGCAGTTCACTGGCAACCTGCGCGATGTTGTGACCGGCGAATCACTCGGGTCTTTCACAACTGACCTCTCGCAAAACGCTGGTAGTGTCTTCTGTGGTTCAATTCCAGATTGGGACGACCCTTCCATTACGACCTTCAATCCTGCTTTTGGCGGTCCGCCACCTGAAGGGGCCTTGGTTGCAAACGCTGGCGCCATTAGCTCTTTTGACTATGTTCAGTCGCTGCCTGCAGAATTTGGTGATAGCTTCATCGATGCCCCTGATGGCCTTGGTAACACCTACCAGACCTGGCGCGTTAATCTCTCCGGTGAGCACGAGTTTGACTCCGGACACACGCTTGCTGGCTTCGTTTCCATAGGGGCTAACAAGAACTGGGGTATCTTCGACAACAACTATGGCCGCCCGGCAACGAGCTTCTTCACCGGGGCTGTCACGTCAGAAATTAGCTATCGTGGTTTCGTACGTGAGCAAGACGACTTCTCTGCAGAGTTGCGCTTGACGTCAGACCAGGAAGGGCGTTTGCGCTACATGGTTGGCGTAAACTACTTCACTGACGATCAGATATTCTTTGATCGCGGCTTCGCCCCTCCTGGCTTTGCCACGATTGTTTCATCTGAGGTTATTGGTCTGTTTGGCTCACTTGATTTCGACATTACGGAAGAGCTGACACTGTCTTTGGAAGGTCGCTTCCAGTGGGATACGTTGGATCTTCCTTACGATGATCTTTCTGGGCAGCAGGCAACATCGACATTTGTTCCGCAGTCACAGGATTTCGCGAAGTTCATGCCTCGGGCTATCATCAGTTATCAGCCTGAAGGTCTTGACTTGAATGTCTATGCCAGCTTCTCGCAGAGCTTTTTGCAAGGCACGCCAACCAACGCTGTTAGTTTTGCCGGCTCAGTTCCGGATTCGGGCTTGAACCCAGACACTGTCGGTTTCTTTACGCCAACACAAAAACTGAACGCGTTTGAAGTGGGCGTGAAGCAGCAAGTGACAGGTAACTTGCAGTACTCCATTGCGGCGTACTTTATGGACTGGAACAACCAGGCCTTCTTCGTGCTGTCACCGACATTTGTGTCCATTTCGCTTCCGGGTGACTCTGAATACTACGGGATTGAATTGGAGACGATCTATCAGCCAACCGATTGGTTAAATCTGCTCGTTGGATATAACTATGTTGATGCATCGTTCACCGACTTTGTCTCGACTGGCTCGGTTGCAGCTGGCGTTCTCGCGCCAGGCCTGATTACGTCGACAACAGCCTTTGATGCGTCTGGAAACTCAATCCGTTATATTCCAGCGCATGAAGCCAACTTCGCCGCGGACTTCAATCTCGAAGGTGTGACGGGCGTTCAGTCCTTCTTCCGGACAGACGTGATCTATACCGGATCGTTCTTCGTCGATAACTTTGAGTACAACAAAGTTAAAGGCGCAGCGCGGGTGAACATCAGGGCTGGCGCGAACATTACTGAGTTCCTGCAAATGGAGGTGTTCGGCAATAACATCTTCAACAACCAGCGCTTTGGGACGAATGGTGGTACCACCTTCACATCGTTCTTCACGCAATCAGACCGGCGCGCTTTCGGCGCCGTTCCGCGCGGCGCTGAGTGGGGCATTCGCTTTACCGCGGACTTCTAGCGCCAAGCTATCAGCTTCGCTGATTAGAACTTATCCACGCAGTGGACGAAAATTGGGCGGGCGGCTGAAAACTCAGTCGCCCGTTCTTATATGGTGGGCATTGTTAGAGGAGATGATTCATGGGCTTTTCCTTACCGCCGCTGAAGCAGCGCGACCGCGCATCGGTTGATTTTATGGGAGCGCTAGGCAAATCCACGTTTCCGCTGGGCGGCGCCATTGATGCGGACATTGAGGCCAAAGGTGTGACTGCTGAGGCGTTGCCGGATGATCTGGATGAGCGCACGGATGTGATGCTGGAGGCGCTGTCGGACTCAAAAGCCTTCCGGGCGAAACAGCTTGTGGGCGAATGGCATGCGCGAAACATGGCGGATGTTTGCGATACGGCCTTTGAGAATGTGAAAGACGAAGCGCTAGAGGACTTAAAGCGCTTCCATAATGGTCCGACTGAGGTGTTTTTAGACCCAGATTTTAAGGCGCCCGCCTATTGGGACGGTGTCGACTTCCACCGCACCGCCGGCGGATGGGATTCGCACGAACATGCTGGGCTGGTGCATGGCGAGATCATCCACAAACGCATGGTCGATAAGCTCTATCCCGGCGGCATCTTCAAACAACGCCGTTTCGTGGCCGATTTGGCGCCGCAAGATCACTATGACCAGATCTTAGAAATGGGCACCTCGACAGGCCATTATACACAGGCCCTGCAGCAAGCTTACCCAGACGCACAGATCACGGGTGTTGAACTCAGCCCCAGCACGCTCCATCAAGCCGCACGTGTGGCCAATGCCAATGGCTGGGCGTGGAAGCTGTACCAACGCCCTGCCGAAGACACGGGCTTTGACGACAGCAGTTTTGATCTGGTGACATCCTTCATTTTGCTCCACGAAATCCCCGCCGACATTATCCGTGCCGTCTTCAAAGAAGCCTTCCGTGTCGCAAAACCGGGCGGCGATATGATCATGAGCGATGTGACGCGCTATGCGGACATGGACAAATTAGGCGAATGGAAGGCTGACTTTGGCGCCATGGTAGGCGGCGAGCCCTGGTGGCGGGAATCAGCCTCGCTTGACCTTGGCGCTGTGGCAGAAGAAGCCGGATTTGTTGACGTGAAAGCCTGGGGCGAGAAGCCGATGAACTACCCCTACATCGTGATGGGTCGCAAACCAGAATGAAGCTGGAAAAACCGCAAGCGCCGACGGATTTCAATCATCCAAAGCGGCAAATCCTAGGCCCGGATCAGCTGGATGATCTCGGCCTGGCGCTGATCACGCTCACACGGGAATTGGTGGTGGTCAATGACCGCGTCAAACTGCTTGAAACGGCATTAGCGCAGCACGGCATCGACGTTGCCGCGACCATCGAGCGTCAGGAGCCTGATGAAACGCTGCAAACTGACTTGGATGCAGCGGGCTCGAAAATTGTAAACGCTGTGATCGGCGCCTTGGCAGGTCAGCGCCCATGAAGATCGCGCTTTTCGGGGCCACGGGCGGCACTGGAAAAGCCTTTATCGATCAAGCCATTGCAGCTGGCCACACCGTGCATGCGCTGGTGCGCGATTTGAGCAAGATTGACGCGCGCGATGGCCTCACCATCACGCAAGGAGACGCGCGCGATGGGGATGCAGTTGCCAGCGTGCTCGAAGGCGCCGATGCGGCGGTCTCGACGCTTGGAAACTTTAACCGCAAGCCCAACACCGAAGTGTCAGATGCCACCAAGACGCTGATTGCGGCGATGGAAGACAAGGGCCCAAAGCGCTTGGTGGTCGTGAGCACCATAGGTGTTGGTGACAGCTACAAGCCCCTCCAATCCTTCATGTTCAAATACGTCGTCATCGGCTGGGCTGCTAAGAACATTTGGAAGGACCGTGAACGCCAGGAAGACGCGATCCGAGCGAGCAGCCTGGATTGGACACTTGCCAGGCCTGGCGGTCTCACCGACGAAGGCCACACCGGCACCTACCAAATCGTTGGCGGTGGAGACGCGCAGCCGAAGAAAATCAGCATCTCGCGGGCCGATGTGGCTGACTTTTGCCTCAAGGCCCTCACGAGCCCTGACTACGCTAGCGGCAAAACAGTCTGCTTGTTTTACTAAGGTCCAGCGCCTTTCTGCACAAATGGGATACTGCAGGCCGCGCAGCGCTTGGCATTTAGCGTTGCCTTAGGCCAATGGCCTTGCTTTATAGCAACCAAGGCGGGGCCAGCTCATAAGGCAAGGTCCCCAAGAGCTGTCAAAGTGAGGGTGTGATGGACCATTCAGATATTGTGATTGTTGGCGCTGGCCATGCGGGCGCGCAGGCCGCGGTGGCGCTGCGCCAGGCGAAGTTTGACGGCAGCATCACGATGGTAGGCGATGAGACGTTTCCGCCCTATGAGCGCCCGCCGCTGTCAAAGGAGTATCTGGCAGGCGACAAGCCTTTTGAGCGCATCTTGCTGCGCCCTGAAGCGTTTTGGGAAGGCAAAGATATTGCGCTGAAGCTTGGCATGAAAGTGGTGGCGGTGGACCCTGAGGCGCACACTGTCACCTTCGCCGATGGTAGCACCCATGGATACGGCCAACTCATTTGGGCCACCGGCGGCAGTCCGCGCCGCCTGAGCTGCGACGGCGCGGATGCGGACGGCGTTTACGTCGTGCGAAACCGCGCGGATGTCGACGCGCTGCAAGCCCAGCTCCCGGCGATTGAAAATGTGGTCATCGTGGGTGGTGGCTATATCGGTCTCGAAGCTGCCGCCGTTCTCAACAAGCTTGGCAAAAAGGTTGTCCTGCTGGAAGCTTTGGACCGCGTCCTCGCCCGGGTGGCGGGCACAGCCATTTCTGAATTCTACCAAGACTACCATCGCAGCAAAGGGGTCGACGTGCGCACCTCCGCAGCGCTGGAGTGTTTCGAAACGGCGGGTGGCAAAGTCACTGGCGTGAAGATGGCCGATGGGTCGGTCCTGCCGGCGGATGTTGTCGTCGTGGGGATTGGTATCGCGCCTGCTGTCGAGCCTTTGATTGACGCCGGCGCGGCCGGCACCAACGGCGTCGATGTGGACAGCCAGTGCCGCACGTCGCTGCCGGATGTGTTCGCGATTGGCGACTGCGCCGCCCATGAAAACAAGTTTGCTGCAGGCGCACGCATCCGCCTGGAATCAGTGCAGAATGCCAATGACCAAGCGACCATGGTGGCCAAAATCATCACCGGTCAGGACTTAAGCTATGAGGCTGTGCCCTGGTTCTGGTCTGACCAGTTTGACTTGAAACTACAAACTGTCGGTCTCTCAACGGGCTATGACGACACTGTTGTGCGGGGAAACCCGGAGGATGCCAGCTTCACCGTGGTCTATTTGAAAGACGGCATTGTCACCGCGCTGGACTGCGTGAATTCCATGAAAGACTATGTGCAGGGGCGAAAGCTCGTCGCCGCGGGCATCGCGGTGCCGAAAGACAGTCTTGCCGACACCGAGACCCCGCTGAAATCGCTGCTTTAGGTCTTACCGCCCAAACATAGGCGGCCGCGGCCGCTCCCGGCGGGGCGCCTGGGCTTGATAGGCGATTTCGCAGTGTTCATCGCAATAGGGGAAGCCTGGCTTGGCGGGCTTGCCGCAGAAATGAAAATCCGCGTCGGTTGGGTGGCCAATGGGCCATTTACAAATCCGTTCCGTTAAATCCAGCAAGGAGACTTTGCTGCTGGCTTTTGGCGTTGCTTTGGGTTTGGCTTTTGCCTGCGCAGGTTCGCTCTTCACCGGCGAGGGGCGTGACTTCAGGCCGAGGCGATGGGCCTTGCCAATCACGGCGTTGCGGGTCACCCCTTCGCCCAGTTTTTCTGCGATTTGGCTTGCGCTTAAACCTTCATCCCAGTGCTTGCGCAGCGCTTCAATGCGCTCATCTGTCCACGACATACCGTTTCCTCGTTTTTCTCTTGCTGGGTATATAGGCACCCCAGCGGCGAAGGGCAAAGCCTTGTGTAGGGGTTTTTGCCTTTTCCTCCCCATCACGAGCAGCTATGTCGGTGCCAACGTTAGGAATGAGCGAGTGCGCGCGTGGACCAGCTTGAATATCAAAGCCGCAGAATAGGCCAAGTCAACTGGCTGGGCCTGTGGACGTTTTATGTGCGCGAGGTCCGGCGGTTCTTAAAGGTCTTCACCCAAACCGTTGCGGCGCCTGCCATCACGACATTGCTGTTTCTTGTCATTTTTGTTGTCGCGCTGGGGCGGGAAGGGCGGCTCATTCTTGGTCTGCCATTCGCTGCGTTTTTAACGCCTGGCCTTATCGCCATGGCCGTGATTCAAAACGCGTTTGCCAACACCTCGTCCTCCATCCTCATCGGCAAGGTGCAGGGCACCATCCAGGATGTGCTGATGCCGCCGCTGTCCTATTCTGAGTTGCTTGCGGGTTATGTCTTGTCTGGCGTGACGCGCGGCATGCTCGTGGGCGGGGCTGTCTGGGCGGCCACAGCGCTTTGGCCAGGCGTCGGCTTCTGGCCCGCCCAGCCGCTCGCCTTTCTGTATTTTCTGCTCAATGCAGCGGTGATGCTGTCCATTCTGGGCATTCTGACAGGTCTTTGGGCTGAGAAGTTTGATCACGCTGCCACGATCACCAACTTCGTGATTCAGCCTTTGTCTCTGCTCAGCGGCACCTTCTATTCCATGGACCGCTTGCCAGGCGCGTGGTCCATGGTCAGCCAGCTCAATCCGTTCTTCTACATGATTGATGGTACGCGCTTTGGCATGACAGGGCTGAGCGATGGCAATATTGCGCTCGGCGCTGCCGTCGTGCTCATCATCAACGTCTTGCTCATTGGTTTAACATGGCGGCTGTTTGCGGCCGGATATAAGCTTCGA
>JBCCDR010000028.1:0-13532 GCA_039030675.1 Pseudomonadota bacterium
CTGCTGATTGATTCGACGGGCAACACCCACCGCACGGAAATCAGCATCGACAAGCTCTATTCACCCGATGGCCCGACGGGCCGCCTGGGCCTGCTGGAATTCCGCGGCTTTGAAATGCCGCCCCACCCGAAAATGAGCTTGGTGCAGCAGCTCTTGCTGCGCGCGCTGATCGCGCGGTTCTGGAAGACGCCCTATCGCGGCAAGCTGATCGACTGGGGCATGGCGCTGCATGATAAATTCATGCTGCCGCATTTTGTGTGGCAAGACTTTTGCGCTGTGCTTGAAGATCTACGCGGGCATGGGTTTGCGTTTGATGAAACGTGGTTTGAAGCATTTTACGACTTCCGCTTCCCGCTCTATGGCACGTGCAACACGGCGGGCGTGCTCTTAGAGCTGCGCCAAGCCTTAGAGCCTTGGCATGTGCTTGGCGAAGAAGGCGCCGTCGGCGGCACTGCCCGCTATGTGGATTCATCGCTTGAACGCCTTCAGATATCGGCTGAACACTTAGACCCAGCGCGTCATATCCTGAGCTGCAACGGCTTTGAAGTGCCGCTCACCCAAACGCAGCTGCCTGGCCAATATGTGGCCGGCGTACGGTTCAAAGCCTGGCAGCCAGCGCGCAGTTTGCACCCCAACATGCCCATTCACGCACCGCTGCGCTTTGATGTGTATGACAAGACAACGCAGCGCTCGCTGGGCGGATGTGCGTATTATGTCGCGCACCCAGGCGGACGCAGTTTCGAAACGCTGCCCATCAACAGTTATGAAGCCGAAGGCCGCAGGCTTGCGCGCTTTGTTGAGGGCGGTCACAGCATTGGGGATATGAGCGCGCCGCGGTCGCTCAAACAATCACGATTCCCCTATTGTCTTGATCTGCGTTGGAGCTAATTTGGTCCGCATGATTGGACTAGTTCAAAAAGCAGTAAAAGCGTGCCCACCCAAATAAAATCTGGCTTTGCGCTCTCATCGCTCGATTACACGGCCCTCGACCACCGCGATGAGTTGCTGGACGAGAATGGGCAGCTGCGGCCGCATTGGAAAACATTCTATGAAGACCCGCAGGGCCTCAACCCTGCGCTCACCTCGAGCCGGCAGAAACGGCTGGACCGGGCGCTGCTTGAAAACGCCCTGACCTACGCAGACACGGACAGGGCCTATTCCACCTCCGCCAGACCGCTGACGGTTGATGCTGTCCCCCTTATTCTGCCGGAGAAGGACTGGAAGACGTTGCGCGATGGCGCGCGCCAACGTGCGCGCCTGCTTAACATGGTTCTGGCTGATTTATATGGCCCTCAAAACCTGCTGAAATCTGGCTTGCTGCCAGCGCCGCTCGCGCTTGCTAACCCAGACTTCTTAAGGCCCTTACATGGCGTGACGCCCTATGGCGGCACCTATCTGCACGCCTTTGCCATGGACGTGGCGCGCGGCGCGGACGGCAATTGGTGGGTCCTGCGCGACCATAGCCAAGCCACGGCTGCCAGCGGCTTTGCCCTAGAAAACCGCATCTTGATGGGGCAGCTCTATCCGGAAATGACGCGCGCTTTGGGTGTGCGCCGCCTGGCTGGATATTTCCAAGATTTTCAGCAACATATCGCCAGCCTGTCAGGCAATGAAGAGCCGCGCATCCTGTGCTACACAAATGGCCCAACCGACCCGCGTTATCTCGCCCAGGCCTATTTGGCTCGCTATCTCGGCTATACCATGTCCGAGGGCTCCGACCTGACCATGCGCAATGGCAAGGTGTATTTCAAAACGCTGGATGGGCTTAAAAAAGTCGACGTTTTGCTGCGCCAAGTCCATGCCATGCAATGCGACCCGCTGGAGCTCGACGCGGCCTCCCAGGCTGGTGTCCCCGGGCTGGTCACCGCCATTCGCAACAATGCCATCGCGGTGGCCAATGCGCTGGGAAGCGGCGTTGTGGAGACCAATGCCTTGGCAGGGTTTATGCCCAAGCTGAGCGAGCATCTTCTGGGCGAGGATTTGAAATTACCTAACCTCGCCACCTGGTGGTGCGGGCAGGCCGATGCTGCCGACTATGTACATGAGCATTTCGATGACCTCTCCATCGGCCCCGCATTTGATGGCGACCGCGTGGCACATAAAGCCATTCTTGAATCGCCTCAAGCTGAGCGCCGCGAGCTGCTCGCACACTATGGCCAACGCATCATTGGTCAGGAACGTATGGCGCTGCCGACGACGCCGGTCCAAAGCGGCAACACTTTGGTTCCCGCGCCCTATGTCCTGCGCCTTTTTGTGGCGGCAGGCGAAGAGGATTTTACGGTTCTCCCGGGCGGGCTGGTGCTGACCAGCGCCGCAGGCCGCGCGGCGTCGACGGAAGATTTCTCCCCCACCACCATGAAAGATTGTTGGACCATAGCGCCTGGGCTTGATCAAACGGTCTCCTTGCTGCCACGGGAAGATGGCGCGGTGAAAATCCGCCGCACCGGCAAAGACCTAGCAAGCCGCGCGGCGGACAACCTGTTCTGGCTCGGACGCTATACGGAACGCACGGAGATGACGGGCCGGTTGATGCGCACGGTTATCGCAGCGCTGACGCAAGATGGCCAAATCGCTGCCGACCCCGCAGCGCTCGCCGCAGCAGCCCTGCCCATCATGACCCGCGCTGGCCTGATGCCGAACAAAAAGGGCAAAAAGGCAGCGGCCTTCCCCGACCGTTTACGCCATATCCTGGGCGATAAAACGATCAGTTACAGCCTGCCCAACTGCGTGAGCGGCGTGCTTGGCACGGCTGGGCGCGTGCGCGATAGGCTCAGCCCTTCCACCTTTATCACCCTGCAGCGCTTGCAGGACCAAAGCGACAGGCTTGAGCCGCTGTTTAACAACAATATCGACCTCATGAGCGCACTGCCGCCGCTTGACGATATGATGATCTTGCTGACCAGCTTTGCCGGCCAAGCGCAAGAGAACATGACCCGCAACAGCGGCTGGGCTTTCCTCGATATGGGCCGCCGCTTAGAGCGCGGGCTGCATATGGTCGAGACGATTGCGCAGCTCTTGGTGACGACGGGGAAAGTGCGCGATGGGCGCTTGGTTTTGCTGCTCGATCTGGCCGATAGCTTCATGACCTACCGGGCGCGCTATATGACCAATCCTATGGTCGCACCGGTGCTGGACTTGCTGCTCCAGGACGAGACAAACCCGCGGTCTGTAGCCTTCCAAATCGCGCAGATTGACCGGCATTTAGAAGGCCTGACAGGCGGCTCCACGCCCGTTATGCCGCCGGAGCGCCGGCTCATCTACGACTTGCTCAGCCGCTTGCGCTTAGCGCATGTCGCCGAACTCAGCGAGACGAATGAAAAAGGGGTGCGCACGCAGCTTGCCGCGCTGCTGAAGAGCTTTGAGGCAGAGCTGTTTGAGTTCAGCCCCACAATTGCGCGCAGCTATTTCAGCCATGCTGAAATGGTCAGCGATATGCATGCCCTGACAGACAAGACTGACCTTCAATGACCGAAAAGGCCAGCGCGCGCCGCTATAATGTGCGGCATAAAACGCTCTACACCTACTCCCTGCCCGTCTCGCTCTCACAGCACTTCTTGCATCTCACACCACGTGACACACCCTGCCAGCAGGTGGAAAAAGTACATTTAGCGACGGACCCGGCACCGGCTACCTGGCGCGAAGCGACGGACTATTTTGGCAATCAAACCATCCTAGCCAGTTTGGATGAGGAGCATGTAAAGACCAGCATTACGGCAGACAGCGTCATTATCGTGACTGCGCCCAGCCTGCCCGACCCGGCTTCCACGACGCCGTGGGAGAGCGTTTGCGATGACTTAAAAAAAGACACGTCAGAGGAAGGCCTGTTCGTCCGGCAGTTCTGCTATCGCTCGCCGCGCATTCAGCCAGGCATGAACGTGCTTGATATGGCGAAGGCGTTTTTTCAGCCAGAGACCCCTATTTTAGAAGGCGCGGCTGGGCTGATGGAGCATATCTATAAAAGCTTCTCCTATGACCCCGAGGCCACGCACGTGGACACGCCAGTGGATGATGTCCTCCGGCTCAAGCGCGGCGTCTGCCAAGACTTTGCGCATATCCAAATCGCTTGCCTGCGCGCGCTTGGCATTCCGGCGCGTTATGTCTCTGGCTACCTGCTCACCCACCCACCAGAGGGGGAAGAAAAACTCCAAGGCGCTGATGCAAGCCATGCATGGGTGTCTGTCTGGGCAGGAGACGACGGCTGGGTGGACATGGACCCCACCAACAACCTGTTCACCAAGGATGAGCATGTGACGCTGGCCTGGGGCCGAGACTATGGCGATGTGAGCCCCATCAACGGTGTCACTTTTGGCGGCGGACGCCACAACGTGGCCGTTGAAGTGGATGTTTTGCCCATAGATTGACGTTTTGCCCGCAAAGCTATTTACCTGCGCGGCCTGATTTGCTTTGATTGCTGCAATGCAATAAAAGGCTGGCAACGCACATCATGACACGGCGCTTCGCATGACCCAGACGGACGGTGGTTTGTTAGACGGGTATGATAGCGGGCACTTTTTTGATGAGATGTTTGGAAATGGCGGTGACCGAACCGCTATCTGCCAAGCCGTCGTCAACCACCTCAACCAGCAAGACCTCAAAAGCTTTAAGCGGCGCTCAAAGGCTGTGGACCAAGAGCTGAGAAACCTTGGCATCACCTTCACGGTCTACAAAAATGCTAAGCAGATTGACCGCGTGCTGCCTTTTGATGCCATTCCGCGCATCATCACAGCGCAAGAATGGGAGACCATCGAGCGCGGCGTCAAACAGCGCGTTGCGGCACTCAATGCATTTCTCGGCGATATTTATGGCGACCAAAAAATATTGAATGACGGCGTCGTGCCCCGAGCGCTGGTCGTGAAAAACCAAAACTACAGAGCCTTGATGGAAGGCACGACGCAGCCCCACGGCACTTGGGTGAATATCTGCGGCACAGACCTTGTGCGCGGCAATGATGGCCAATTCTATGTCCTTGAAGACAATGCCCGAACACCATCGGGCGTAAGCTATGTTGTCGAGAATAGGCATTTAACCCAGCGCACGTTCCCAGACCTTCTCAAAGGCCTGAAGGTACGGCCCGTGTCTCACTATGGTGAGCGCTTGGTTGAGGGCCTGTCAGAAATGTGGCCAGGCGGCGCTGACCATGCCGCCGTCGCGCTGCTGTCTCCGGGCGTTTATAACTCCGCGTATTTTGAGCATGTCTTCCTCGCCCGTGAAATGGGCGTACCGCTGGTGGAAGGGCGCGACCTGGTGGTTGAAGACGATAAAGTCTTCATGCGCACCACGCGCGGGCTGCAACGCTTGAATGTCATCTACCGGCGTATTGATGATGATTTTCTAGACCCTGAAGTCTTCCGTGAAGATAGCTTACTCGGCGTTCCCGGCATCATGCGCGCGTTCTTTAAGAAGAATGTGGTGCTCGCCAACACCATTGGGACGGGCGTTGCCGATGACAAGGCTATTTACGCCTATATGCCGCGCATCATTCAGTATTATCTAGGCGAAGAAGCTATCCTGCAGAATGTGGAAACGCATATCTGCGGCGAGCCAGACGCGCTGGCATACACGCTTGAGAACATGCATGAGATGGTGGTCAAGCCAGTGGGAGAGTCTGGCGGTTACGGCGTGGTCATTGGGCCGCGTTCGACGAAAAGAGAGCTGGCCGAAGCGCGCAAAAAGCTGAAGGCAAACCCAAGCAATTTCATCTCCCAGCCCGTCCTGCAGCTCTCCACCTCGCCCACATTAACCCGCACGGGGATTGAACCGCGCCATGTGGATTTACGGCCCTTTGCGATTACCGGCGAGAACACATGGGTTCTGCCAGGAGGGCTCACGCGCGTTGCTTTGAAGAAAGGGTCCTTGGTTGTCAATTCCAGCCAAGGCGGCGGCTCGAAGGATACCTGGGTCCTTGCATAATCTCCTCAGCAGACAGGCCGAAGCCGTATTCTGGATGTCCCGGCAAATGGAGCGGGCCAACAACATGGCGCGGGTGCTGGATGTTACCGCCAGTTTCGGCCGGGATGGCAATGACCTGCAGGCTTGGAATGCTGTCCTGGCTCTCTATTCTGAAGAGGCCAGTTACAACGAGCGCTATGAAAGTAAACGGCCGGAAGACATCGTCTATTTCTATACGCTAGACGCTAAGAACCCCAATTCCATTCTGAGCAACGTCGCCTTTGCGCGCGAGAATGCCCGGGCTTTACGCTCGCTGCTCTCCACAGACATGTGGGTGCACATCAATACCTTCCACGCGAGCCTGCAGGAGATGCGCCGCAGCCACCTGCGCGATGAGAAAATCTCTGATTTCTGCAGCATGATTAAGCGCAATTGTCAGACCCACGCCGGGCTGGTGTCGGAAACCATGTTTCGCGATGAGGAATGGTATTTCTATGGCACCGGCCTCAACTTAGAGCGCGCAGACCAAACAACGCGCCTGGTTGACGTGAAATATCACGTGCTCTTGCCGGCAAATATTGGTGTGGGCTCCCAGGTCGATGTGGGCCAGTGGAACGCTGTCTTGAGGTCGGCGGCAGGTTTTCAAGCCTATCGGCGTGTCCATCACCGCGGACTGAGCGGCGAAAAAGTGGCTGGTTTCCTACTGCTTGATGAGCGGCTTGCGCGCTCGGTGAATTTCTGCACGAAGCGCGCCTCTGACATTCTTGAACAGCTCATTGTGCGCTATGAGCTCGAAAGCGGGCAAGACGCTTTGCTGGAAGCAAAGGCGCTGGCGCAGCAGTGCCAAACAGCTGACATCAAGAGCATCATCGCCAGCGGCATGCATGAGTGGATTGATGATGTTCAATGCGACATCATGAAAATCACATCGGCCATTGCCGAGGCTTTTTTCTTGCGGGAATAATCAGGCTGCTTTTTGGGTCTTGATGGCGTGAGTACGCAGAACCTCGCGCAATATCTCGAAGTCTATCGGCTTTGAGATATGCCCATCAATACCCAGATGCTCCATGGCATGCTCATGCTCAGATAGCATATCAGCCGTTACCAAGTAGATCGGTAGATCGCTTGGACCGGTCCACTGTTGGCGGATGAACTCGCTCAGCTCAATGCCGTTGAGACGCGGCATATTCACATCGATCAGCGCGAGGCAGGGGATGCTACTTTCATCAGCTGGATCCAGAGACAAAAGCCATTCCATTGCGCTTTGGCCATCATTTTGGAGGACATAAGGCACGCCGTGCTTGCTCAGAAATGCCGTCATGAGCTTTTGATTGACCGGATTGTCTTCCGTTATCAGCACTGGCCTTGAAACATTCGCCTGAGAGGACAGGGATCGCGCGGTATCCTTTGCACCGTGCGCTGGCTCATTAAAAGCAGCAGGGAAACGCAGCGTAAAGCGCGCGCCCATCCCCAACTTTGAAGCAACACTCACTGTCGCACCCATATGCTCCGCCAATGTCTTCACAATCGAAAGCCCCAGACCGGTTGCATCGACGTTTCTGTCGGTCTTATCGGTGTGAACATAAGGCGTGAAAATGTTGGCTTGAGCTTCGTCACTTAAGCCAGGGCCTTCATCTTCAACACTCAAGCTAAGCCCGTCATCTTGGCGCTCGGCCCGCAAGACGATCTTGCCGTCAACGGTGTGTTTGAAGGCATTGCTCAACAGGTTGAACAAAATCTGCCGGGTGCGCTGCGGATCAAAGGTAACGTGGGTTGGTAGATCCGGCCCAAGCTCAATGGAAAACGCAGCGGCGCGATCCGGGTTTGCAATGCGAAACACATCATAGCATTTTTCCAGGAACGGCCAGAGTTCAACCTGGCGCGGTTTCAACCGCAAACGTCCGCCGCTGACCATCGACCCATCCAGCAGATCGCCGATAACAGAAAGCAGCATTTGGCCCGTAGCGTCGACCAAATCCAAATACTCATCACGCATTGGTGCATCCTCGCAGGTTTTAAGGGTCCGGCAGATCTCAAGCATTGCACCCACCGGCGCTTTAATTTCATGGCTGACCGTCGTGAGCAGTTTTGCCCGTGTATCAGCAAGCGTCTGCGCGGCGAACTGGGCCCGTTCCAGCGCGCGGACCGACCGTTTAGGCGCATCGACATCGATGATAATGCCGAAAACACTTAAGGGTTCGGCATGGCGATCATACATGACAATCCCGCGAGAGCGCACATAAAGCGGCTTGCCGTCAGCCCGGATGATACGCTTGACGGTGTCAAATCCTTCGCCGGTTGCGACGGCATCTTCCACCATGGACTCCATGCTGGCGCGGTCTTCAGGGTGATAGTGGTCCAGCGCGTTTTCCAACGTGGGCTGGAACGCGTCTGGCATATATCCATGCAGGCGGTACACACCGTCTGACCAAAAGAGCGTTTCAGATTTAAAGTCCAGCCGCCAATGGCCCAAACGAGCCGCCTCTTCCGCGCGTTCGAGATTATGAAGCGCCTCGGTAAGAGCATTGGACCTGTCTTCGTTCTCAGCAGCCATCGACCGCGTTGCTTCCGCGATGGCGAGGTATTCCTTAGGCGCATTGTCATCGACCATGGGTGCGCGCGGGTCGGCACCATTTGCCAGAGCCTGCGTGTACTGAAGGATGCGGCCAATGGGCTTGGTTAGATACCATGAAAACAGAAGCCATTGGACGCTTACAATGCCGACAAGAGCCAAGATCAGAGCGAAAACGCCAAAAGCCGTCAGACTGCTGGCTTTGCTGAAAAGCTGGGGCGTCGATGCAGTCAGGCTCATATAGAGCTTAGCGCCGCCGGAGAAATCATGCAGCGTGATGCTGGAAGACGTGCGTGGGTCTTGGTTCAGGCCCGTCTCAATACTGTGGATGACAGGGTCTTCTCTGGGGGCCGCGATGCGCTTGAAAACGGGAACGCGTTTGCCAATCCATTCGGTTTGCTCGGGAAACAAGGCTAGAATTTTGCCAGCTTTGTCAATTATCAAGAGACGCTCACCATCGTCGTTTTCAACCTTTGTGAAACCAGCGCGGAGCCAATCAGGGTCAAGCGCCACAGCGACCCGGAATGGTGCACCGTCGTTCCAAAAGACGCGGCTAACCGCAATGGCACTTTTCCCGCTTGGCAGATCAACGCGCAGCACGCTGGCTTCGTTATAAGACAGCGCGCTTGTGGGATTGAACGTGAGGTCGAACGATCGCGCATTCAGCTCAGCCTGGGACGCACAGGTAACCGCGCCGGCCGCATTGAGCCGCATGGCGGCATGGACATAAGCGTGCTCAGGCCAACTGTTTTGCAGCCACTCGCTACAGGCTGCTTGGTCCGTGTTTGATAGCGCAGTTTCAGCGCCAAGCTCAGCCACGGTGCTTTCAAGAGCGGAGAATGCCATGCTGTATTGCGCGGCAAGCGCGTAGGTGCGCAGCCGCAAATCAGCGATGGCCTCCTCACGCGCCATATCATGTCCGCGCGTAATGAGCATGCCCAGGGGTATCAGCATTGGCACCAACCCTGCCAATGACACCACAAGAAGCACGCGTTTAAGGGAAACCCGCTTCACAGACCGCCTTTTTAAAAGCCAAACCTTTGTTAGCGGCAGGCTAATACGGCGAGGTTAAGTCTGGTTTAAGGGGCCAAAGCCCTAGGCGTTGACATCAACAACAAGGCGGCCGGTGACTTTGCCGCCCAGAAGATCTGTTGCCAGGTCAAACACATCAGACATGGGCACCACGCGGTACATGGATGTGAGGGCGTCAACGCTCAGCAGGTCCGCAAGCATCTCCCACGCCCGCACGCGCTTTTCCATGGGCGCCATGACGGAGTCGATACCGCGCAACGTCACGCCGCGCAGAATGAAGGGCATGACTGTGGACGGTAGATCGGCCCCGCCAGCAAGGCCGCAGGCAGCGACCACGCCTTCATACTTCGTTTGCGCGAGCAGCGCTGCAAGGGTCAGCGAGCCAACGCTATCAACCGCGCCGGCAAAGCGCTCCTTCTCCAAGGGCTTTGACTTGCGGTCAAAATCGGCGCGGGCCGCCACATCGGTTGCGCCAAGCGCTTCAAAATGCGCGCGGTTTTCTTCAGGCCGGCCGGATATAGCGACGGCCTCATAGCCGAGCTTGCTTAGCAACATGAGCGCGACGGAGCCAACACCGCCTGACGCCCCAGACACGGCAATGGGGCCATCACCGGGTTTCACGCCATGGTCTTGCAGCGCCATCACAGAGAGCATTGCCGTATAGCCCGCGGTTCCTATGGCCATGGCCGTTTCAGTCGTGAAGGCCTCGGGGACCTTTACAATCCAATCTGGATTTAAGTTTTGATGCTGCGTGTAGCCACCCCAATGCACTTCAGACATGCCGTAGCCATTGACCAAAACGGTATCGCCAGGCGCGAAGCGTGGGTCAGCGCTTTTGGTCACAGTGCCCGCTAAATCAATGCCGCAGACCATAGGCAATTTCCGGCAGATGGGGGCTTTGCCGGACACGGCCAAGGCGTCCTTATAGTTCATGGTGGAGTATTCGACGGCAACGGACACCGGCAGGCCGGGAAGGTCACTCGCGCTCAGGGTTTCCAAAGCGGCTTGCGGCTTTCCTTCCGCGCCTTCGCGCACCATGATAGCGTTAAACGTCGTTGACATGCATCCCTCCTCCAGCAAGCGTGGAGGGAGACTAGTGACAAGACCGGTAAAAGCAATGCCTCTCTCGCGCGACGCGCTCCTCAGCCGGGCAACAACTGGCTATTTTGGTAATGTTGGGCGCCATGCGCTTGAAGACGTCATGGCCCACATCGCGCTGGACGCGGTCATGCGCATCGTTGGGCGCAGCCTCTGCTACAAGGGCGCCGCTGCCATTCGCGCGCACTTTGAAGAGTTTCTCGCCACATACCCACGCGTCGACGTGGAGATTTATCACGCCTTTGCCGATGAGACCGCCCAGCGCGCCTGCGTCCATTTTGAAATTACGCTGCAAGATAGCGCCGGCAGTGTTCAGGTAATGCGCAATGCCAACCATTTCGCGTTCGATGAAACGGGGCTCATCAATGACGTGCTCATCTTCATGACCGATACACCCGGCGCGGGGTTTGCCGCCGGCAATAGCCGTTAAGCAGCGGCGGCCTGGCCAGGCTTAAAGCCCAGTGGCAAGCCAGCGTCTGGCGTAAAGCCATAAAGCTCAACGCCCTCAATGCTTTCCGTCAAGATGCTCCGACAGGCCATGAGCGCCTCTAAGTCAATGCCGGTGTCATAGCCCATGGCCTCAAGCATGAAGGCGAGGTCTTCCGTGACAATATTGCCAGACGCGCCCGGCGCGAAGGGACAGCCGCCCAACCCGCCCTGGGAGGCGTCGACGGTGGTGATGCCTTCTTCGAGCGCGGCCAGCGCGTTGGCCAGGCCAAGACCGCGGGTGTTGTGGAGATGCACGCCCGTGCAATTCTCAGCGCCTACAACCCGCCGTGTTTCGCGCACTAGCCGCTTGACCTGCGCGGGGTTTCCATAGCCCGTTGTGTCAGACAGCCCAACTTCATCACAGCCCGCTTCCATGAGCGCTTCCGCCAGCGACAGCACCTTCGCTTCTGGGATGGGGCCCTCTATGGTGCAGCCAAAGGCGGTCGATAAGCCACCTTCAAATGACGGCCGGTCATCTTCCGGCACCTCTTTGACCATCTGCGCAATCGTGGCCACCGCTTCAAGCATCTGCGCGTGCGTCCGGTTCACATTTTTCAAGCTATGGGTTTCTGAAACGGATAAGGGGATGGTGATTTTATGCGCGCCTGCTTTGAGGGCATTTTCAGCCCCGCGCACATTGGGCACCAGCACGGCAATCTCAAGCCCAGGAATGGTTCTCGCGAACTCTACAATCTCAGCCGTGTCAGCCAGCTGCGGCAAAATCTTTGCAGGCACGAACGAGCCCACTTCAATCTCTTTCACACCCGCGGCCGCTAAGGCCTTAATCCAGCGCTTTTTTGCCTCTGTTGGCATGATCTGCTTGATGTTCTGCAGTCCATCGCGTGGGCCGACCTCGCTGATGAGAATGAAGTTATCTGTTTGACTGGCGGTCATTGCGCGCACTCCAGGGCATTAAAAGTTGTCCGGACAAGTTATGGTCCGTATATAAGCGCCTCATCGCACAAAATCGAGTCCATGAGAGCAGCGCTTATGTCATCCACCGCCCATAACAGCCCCTGCCCGCTTGCGGGTATCACGGTCGTGGAATTTTCTCAAATGGTGATGGGGCCTACGGTTGGACTGATTTTAGCCGACCTCGGCGCGGATGTGATCAAGGTCGAGCCGCTGAAAGGAGACAACACGCGCCGCTTGGTTGGCTCAGGCGCCGGGTATTTCCCGATGTACAACCGCAATAAGCGCTCGATCTGCCTGGATATTAAATCAGCCGACGGTATGGCAGCAGCGCGCAAGCTCATCGACACAGCGGATGTGTTCGTCGAGAATTTTCGCCCCGGCGGCATGGATAAGCTGGGTCTTGGATACGAGGCCTTGAGCGAAACCAATCCCGGCCTGATCTACTGCTCAGCCAAGGGCTTTTTGACCGGCCCCTATGATCACCGCACCGCACTTGATGAAGTCACCCAGATGATGGGCGGCCTCGCTTACATGACCGGCCCGCCAGGACAGCCGCTGCGCGCGGGTAGCTCGGTTATCGACATGATGGGCGGGATGTTTGGCGCCATCGCCGTTCAAGCGGCCTTGGTTGAACGCGCGCGGACAGGCAAAGGCCAGCATGTCACCAGCTCGCTCTATGAAAGCACCGTCTTTTCTGTCGGCCAGCACATGGCGCAAATGGCTGTGACGGGCCAACCGGCTAAACCCATGCCGGCGCGCATTTCCGCTTGGGCCGTCTATGATAAGTTTGAAACCAAGGAAGGCGAATTGGTCTTCATCGGCGTTGTGAGCGACACCCAGTGGCAAAAGTTTTGCGATGCCTTTGGGCTGGACGATTGGGCACAAGATGAAGCACTCGCCAAGAACGCCGGGCGCGTGGCCAAGCGCGATGAGATCATCCCTAAGCTAAACACTCTGTTCAAAGGCTACGTAAAAGACGACCTCACAGCCAAGCTAGAGGACACCGGCCTGCCCTTCGCGCCGATTGCAAAACCGGAAGACCTGTTTGATGACGCGCATCTCAATGCCTCAGGCGGCTTGCTGCCACTGACGATGCCGAACAATGGGGAGAGCACGAAGCTGCCCAACCTGCCCATCGAAATGGGCGGCGAACGTCTTGGCCTGCGCAAAGACCTCACCAAACCTGGTGATGATACACGCGATGTTCTTACACAAATTGGGTATAGCGAAAGCGATATCGACGCGCTGATCAACAGCGACGCGGCTGCTTAGAGGTCTTCCACCACCCGGTCAGGCGGGGAATGGCCATCAGCAAATGTTTTGATGTTGATGATGACTTTCTCGCCCATTTCCTGGCGGCTCTCCCGGGTCGCTGACCCCATGTGCGGCAGCGCCACAACATTGGGGAGGCTGAGAAGCTCGGGGTTCACCTCGGGTGCGTTCTCATACACATCCAGGCCAGCGCCGCCGATTTTGTTGTATTTCAGCAAGCGAATGAGGGCGTTTTCATCCACCACTTCGCCGCGCGCTGTGTTGA
>JBCCDR010000029.1:0-13260 GCA_039030675.1 Pseudomonadota bacterium
GGCCGACACGCGCAAAAACCAAGCTTGGTTCAAAGCAGCAGGCGACATCTTCCGGCCGCATGCCGCTGGCAACTATATTGGCGAAGCGGACCTCAACACCTATCCTGATGAGGCTGAGGGGTCTTACGGCCCGGATGCGTGGCAGAAAATGCAACGGCTACGCAAGGATTGGGACCCCGACCGGCGCTTCCCTGACTTTTTAGGCCAGCAAGCATGATGCGGGCCGCTTTTCTTGCCGCGGTGTTTTTAGCCGGCACGGCAGCACAGGCCGGAGACGTGGGCACGCTCACCGCGCGCTGCGCGTTTTGCCATGGGGCGCAGGGTGTGTCCGGCAACCCCATTTGGCCCTCCCTGGCAGGTTTAGACGCGGACTATCTGGCCCAGCGCATGCAAAGCTATCGTGCTGGGGAGAATGCATCGGCCAACGCCCTGCAGATGCGCTTCGTCCTCAACGCTTTGACCGAGGCAGAGGTTAGCGCCATTGCGCAGCATTATGCGGCCCTAGATCCAGCGCAGCCGATCGGACCTGAGGAGGCACAGGGCGCGCAGATCTACCACAGCGGCCTTGAAGAGCGCGCGGCGCCCTGTGTGAGCTGCCATGGCGCCAATGCACAAGGCGATAGCGACCTGCTTGCGCCCCGCCTGGCCGGGCAGAGCGCGCATTACATGACAAAACAATTGGCTGCCTATGCGGCCGAAACGCGGCCAGACAAAGACAGCGGCATGGCCCAAGTCGCCCAGGCGCTCACGCCGGAGCAGCGCCGCGCTGTCTCACTCTATCTGCAATCCATGGCGCCAGCCATTTCCGAGGAAGACGACCCATGAGCAATGAAGCCGTGGTCCGCGATTTTGTGGACACCATGAATGACCTGGATTGGGAAGGCGTCTATGCGGCGCTCACGCCTGATGTGGTCGTGCACAACATGCCCATGCCGCCGCTGCACGGCGTTGAAGCGGTGCGCGGCTTCTTTGATGCCGTGCCGCCCATAACCTCCTGCGATTGGGAAATCCTGAGAATGACCAGCGACGGCGCGTGGGTGTTCAATGAGCGCCTCGATAATTTTGTAATGGCGGGCCAGTCGGTCTCGCTGCCCGTCATGGGGCTTTTCGAGATCGCCGGCGGCAAGATCAAAACCTGGCGCGACTATTTTGATTTGAAAGATTTTGAACGACAGCTGGGCCAACCGCTCGGCTAATAAAAACGAGGGAAACACTGCAAAATGGACATTCTAAAAACCTTCAATTTCGTGGAAGAGACGGCCATTGAAGATGGCCAAAAGGGCACACCGCCTTTGCGCAAAGTCGCGGTCGTCGCCATTGTCGAAAACCCCTATGCGGGCCAGCCTTATCAAGCCGATTTATCCCCGCTCACAGACGCGAGCCCTGCAATTGGCACCTTGATTGGCAGTGAAGCAAAACGCCTGCTTGGCGCTCCGGTAGAAAGCTATGGCAAAGGCGCCATCATTGGCGTCGCGGGCGACCAAGAGCACGGCGTTGCCATGCTCACCACCGTCTATGGCAATGCTTTGCGCGATGCCGTGGGTGGCGGCACGGCTTGGATTTCATCGGCCACCAAGATTGGCGGCCCGGGCACCAGCATCGATATTCCGCTGGCTTATAAAGACGCTCTGTTCGTGCGCTCGCATTATGATGCGTTCAGCATCACGCTCCACACCGCGCCGCGCCCCAATGAAATCGCCATCATCTGCGCCGTGGCCAATCGCGGACGGCTGAATCACCGCGTTGGCGGCATCTCTAAGGAAGAAGCGGTCGGCACGGATGGGCTGCGCTAATGAAAATCGCACTGGTCAATATAGGCACGATTGTCACCGGGGATTGGCGCGCGCCGCTCACCGACGGGGACACCATTCTCACCCAAGATAATGTCATCACGCGGGTCGGCACCGCCTCCGCAGCGGAAGTAGAAGCCTGTGATTTGGTTGTCGATGCCGGCGGCGCAACGGCTTTGCCCGGTCTTATCGACAGCCAAGTCCATGTGGTGTTTGGCGACTATACCCCGCGGCAGAAAACCGTTGGCTGGCTGGATTCTTACGTCCATGGCGGAGTGACCACCTCCATCAGCGCGTCAGAAGTGCATCTGCCCGGCCGGCCGAAAGACGCGGAGGGCGTCAAAGCGCTGGCCGTGCTCGCCCACAAACACTGGGAGAATTATCGCCCTGGCGGCATGCGCGTGCATGGCGGCTCCATCATCTTAGAGCCGCAGCTTACGCGTGAGGACTTGCAAGAGGTCTATGACAAAGGCGTCAGATTGGCCAAAGCAGGTTTTGGGGCCTTCAAAGACCCAGCCGACTATGCGCCCTTGATGCAAGCCGCCCGCGACATTGGCCTCATCACCAACGTGCACACCGGCGGAGCTTCCATTCCCGATGCGCTCCCGGTCATCAAAGGCGAGCACCTGCGCGCCATGAACCCGCATGTGTCTTTCCACATCAACGGCGGGCCCATCGCCATGCCCGATGAAGACTTCGAGCCTATTATCGCGGAGACAGAGATCGGCGCCCAGGTGTGCATCGCCGGCAATCTACGCACCATGCTTATGACCGCAGACTTGTGCTGGAAACATGATGCCTTTGACAGGTTCTTGATTGCAACAGATACGCCCACAGGCTCGGGCATCATGCCGCTGGGGATGATGTATACCATCAGCTACCTGTCCTCCCTGCGCGACCAAGCACCAGAACAGTATATCGCAGCGGCCACAGGCAATAATGCAAAGATGTACAACCTCAACTGCGGGTTCCTGCAGGAGGGCAAAGACGCAGACATCTTGATTGCTGACCAGCCTTTGGGCGGCAGCCAGCCCGACATGCTCTCCAGCTTGCGTCATGGCGACATCTACGGTCTTGGCGCCGTTATCTCTCAAGGGGTGCCGCGCTTCATCGGCAAAAGCCGCAACACACCGCCGCCCACACGCAAAGTGCAAATCGCGCAAAACCGGCTGGAAGCCACATTCGATCCACCGCGCTTTTAAAGGAAGCCAGCTGCGTCATTATGTTATTGACTTTGCTTTGTTACAAAGCTATATTTCAAATCAAGACTTAAGCAAGAGGCTCCTGCCATGAACAGATTGCTCAAAGATACACGCTTCCTTCGAAATGCCTTTGGACGCTTTGCAAGCGGTGTGACCATCGTGTCTTGTCAAAGCGACACCGGCATTCATGGGATGACGGCAAACTCGTTTATCTCTGTCTCGCTGGAGCCAGCACGCGCCCTTATCAGCGTCGCCAAAACGGCGCAGATGCATGACCGCCTGATGCAACAAGAGTGCTTTGGCCTCAGCGTTCTCAGCGAGGGCCAGTCTGATATTTCAACGCATTTTGCTGGACGACCTGTCCCTGGCCTCAAGCCGAGCTTTGACTATGAGTCGGGTGTTCCCGTTCTTGCAGGCTCTTTGTCTTGGATGGCCTGCAAACGCCAAAGCGAGGTGGAGATCGGCGACCACACCCTGTTCATCGGCGACCTTTTGGACTGCGGCTATCAAGAAGAGGAAAGCCCGCTTGTTTATTTCGGGGGGCGCTATTCCGCGCTTGCCCCCGCTGCATAATATTTTTCCCTGAGGAGAGAAAATCATGACCCGGCCTATTAAGAATGGCGAACGCCACATCGCGAGTTTGCGCGACAATCGCACGGTTTATATCGATGGAACCGAAGTGCGTGATGTGACCACACACCCGGCCTTCCGCAACTCGGTGGCCTCCTCTGCGCGCATGTATGACCTGCAAGCGCAGGAGGACAATATTGAAGCCATGACCTTTGAGTCGCCCACCAGTGGCGGCCGGGTGAGCCGCGCCTGGCAGATCCCCAAAAACCATGCCGAAATGGTCGAGCGCCGCAAAGCGCTGGTCGCCTGGGCCGAAACCCATTGCGGCTTCATGGGCCGCTCGCCAGATCACCTGGCCTCAGCCCTAACAGGCCAGTATATGGGCCTGGACCGCTGGAAGGAATATGACGAAGGCTATGCGCGCAATTTCGCAGACTACTATCACTATGCGCGCGACCATGATCACTTCCTCACCTATGTGATCATCAACCCGCAGATTGACCGCTCAAAGGACACCAGCGAGCAAGAAGATGGCGATGTCATCATGCGCGTGGTGGATGAAGACAGCGAAGGCATCACCGTGCGCGGCGCGAAAATGATGGGCACGAGCTCTATCATGGCCAATGAAGTCTTCGTCGCCAATCTCCAGCCGTTACGGCCGGATGAAAGCAAATACGCCGTATCGTTCGCGCTGCCCATGAACACCAAGGGCGTGAAAGTCCTCTCGCGCAAATCCTTTGAGGCAAGCGCTGTCAGCACCTTCGATAACCCGCTGTCCAGCCGCTATGATGAGAACGACGCTGTCCTCTATTTTGACGATGTCAAAGTGCCGTGGAACCGTGTCTTCGTGAACCAGGATGTGGGCATGGCGCGCGCGCAGTTCCACGAAACGCCTGGCCATGTGTTCCAAAACTACCAAGCGCAAATCCGCTTGATGGTGAAACTGAAATTCCTCGCCGGCATTGCCCGCAAAACCGCTGAGACAATTGGCACCATTAAGATGCCGCCTGTGCAAACCATGCTGGGCAAACTGGCCTCTGATGCAGCGGCTGTGGAAGCTTTTGTGTTCGGCATGGAGGCCGCCGGCGAAGAGTTTAACGGCGCTTGGATACCCAACCGCCATATGCTCTACGCCGCGCAGGTCTTCACGCAGGAGATGTACGCCAATTTCGTCAACTCCATTCGCGAACTGGCTGGCGGCGCGCTCATCATGCTGCCGTCATCAGCGCAAGAATATAGCAATCCCGAAGCCGCGCGCATTTTCGACAAAGTGCAGGTGGGCGCACAAGGCTCATCCCGCGAGCGCGTGAAGTTCTTTAAGATGGCGTGGGATGCGCTGGGCTCAGAATTTGCCGGGCGCCATACGCACTATGAATCCTTCTACGCCGGCGCGCAATTCGTCACCCGCGGCCATAGTTTCCGCTCCTATGATTGGGACGGCGCCTTAGAGCTCGTGGACACGCAGCTCTCAGGCTACTCCTTAGAGGACTGCCTGCCCGAGCCCCGCAAACGCGCTTAAGAAAAGCTTGCTTACAAAGCTAAATGACACCATATACCCGTCATGACAGATGAGACGACACAGCGCTTTCATGACGGGCTCAAGGTACGCCGGGCGGTGCTCGGCGATGCCTATGTGGACAAGGCCTTGGCCAGCAGTGATGCTTTTTGGCAGCCCCTGCAGGAAATGGTCACAGAGTTCTGTTGGGGCTCTGTGTGGACCCGGGAAGGTCTCGACAGGCGCACGCGCAGCCTCATCAACATCGCCATGCTCAGCGCGCTTAATCGGCCCCATGAAGTCGAAATTCATTTGCGCGGCGCGCTCAACAATGGCTGCACCGCTGAGGATATTCGCGAGGTCGTTTTGCAGGTGGCAGCCTATTGCGGCGTACCCGCGGCTATTGATACCATGCGCACGGCCAAACGCATCCTGGCCGAAGCCGCTGAAGACACATGACAGACTCAGAAAAACAACACGCCCCCTTGACCGTGACCCGCCCAGAATTGCTTGTGAATGGCGATGACGCCGCCTTTCGTGAACTGGTGCACGCCGCCCTTGCCTTTTCCGCCCGCCTTACAGCCGTGCGTGATGGCTATGCGGAGTTTATTGGCCTGCCAGGGCCGCAATACACCATCCTCGTCTCCGTCCAACACCTGGAAGATGATGGCCGCGTCAGCGTCAAGCGCATCGCCGACCATCTGCGTCTCAGCGGCACGTTTGTGACCACAGAAACCAATAAACTGGTGCGCAAAGGCCTCGTCTTAAAAGAAAAAGACCCCAATGACGGCCGCCGCGTCTCGCTTGTCATGACAGACAAAGGCGATGCCCTGCTCCGGCGCCTCAGCCAAGTCCAGCAAGAAGTCAACGACGCGCATTTCGGCGCTCTCAGCAAAGCGGAATTTCAGCAGCTACGGAAAATCATGCCCGAGCTCGTCGACAGCACCGACGTCGCCCTTTCCCTCCTCAGCCACCTCACGGCCAAACGCGACTTAATCCCCAACCCAGCCGCCTAGCGCTCTACATTTTTGTGCGGTTGAACGCAACTGTCGCAGGTAGCACAGTCTCAGTTTTTATATTTTAAATTCAATAACTTGAACATCCTTCATTCGACATTCTGCCGCAAAATAGCGTTTAGCCTTGGATAAACGCGCCGAGCATTGCCCTCAAAAATAGCGTGGCGCTGTTCTGGTGAGAGCGGAAGCGCATCAATGTAGCGTTTAGTGTCGTCAAAATAGTGGCCCGTCTCAGGGTCAATGCCGCGCACGGCACCGACCATTTCCGACCCAAACCGGATGTTTTTGGTGTCAATCACCTCACTCAGCAAGTTTATGCCAGGCTGGTGGTAGACGCAGGTGTCGAAAAAAACGTTGTTCATGAGGTGCCCATCAAGGCTTGGCTGTTTGAGCATATCCGCCAGACCACGGTAGCGGACCCAGTGGTACGGCACGGCGCCGCCGCCATCAGGGATAATGAAGCGCAAGTCAGGAAAATCGCGAAACAGATTGCCTTCGATCAACTGCATGAAAGGCATGGTGTCAGCCGCTATGTAGTAGCTTCCCGTCGCATGCATGGCTGGGTTGCAGCTGCCTGACACATGGATCATCGCCAGCACATCCAGCGCACACATCGCTTCATAGAGAGGGCACCAATAGCGGTCCGTTAAAGGCCCGTGTCGAAGCCATTCGACTTGTCGCCGGCAAAGCGATGGGTCTCGGGGATGTGACTGAAAAAACCGTGCCCAAAATGATGCTGGTTGCCCCACCACGTAATGGCGGCACAATCACTGTAAGAAGCTTTATTCCTCACCGCGCCCATGCGTCCGTCGGCGTGTTTGCCGCAGTGAGCGTCGCCACAGCTTGCCTTATGGAAGGCACGCCTACTGCAGCCGTATGTAACCTCCGCAAGTCGAGCCGTATGACGGTCCCTGTGGAGCATCCTAGCGGGGTTACGCAGTGCGTCCTGAGCGTCAATAAAAACGGCGATGTCACCAGCGCCGGCATCATTCGCACAGCGCGTAAACTCATGGACGGTCTCGTCTTCGGGTAACTCTTTACAGCTCTGCAGCGGCGATTCCGGCCTTGGCGGCGAGCTCATCGTTATCTGGCAGGTCTCCGGAGACACCAATGGCGCCGATAACCTGGCCATCTTTTTCGATAAGTAATCCACCTGCTGATGCAGCCATCTTGCCTTCGGAGATGCCATTGAGGCTGCCTGCAAATTGTGGGCGCTCATTGGCCATATCCGCATAAGCCCGGCTCGGCATTTGCAAGGCGAGCGCGGTCCAAGCTTTGGCTTGCGATATGCCCAGGCGCAAGAAGCTTGCACCGTCTTCGCGCTGAAAGGCGATGAGATGCCCACCAGCGTCCAAGATGGAAACGCCGAGGGGTTTCATGCCGTCAGCGCGCGCCTTGGCAAGTGTGGCAGACAGGATCATGTTGGCTTCAGCGAGTGTCAGTGTCATGCTGGGGTCTCTTGTGATTTACGGGTCCGTCTATGGGCATGAAGAAGGGGTTCGGTATAACCCGAAGGCTGCTCTGAGCCGTGAAACACCAAATCGCACGCAGCCTTGAAGGCCGTCGACGTCTCAAAATGCGGCGCCATCGGCACATAGGCCGGATCGCTAGCGTTCTGTGCGTCGACTTTAACCGCCATAGATTTCATAATGTCCATGACTTGGTCTCGGGTGACCACACCATGATTGAGCCAATTGGCCATGTGCTGGCTGGAAATGCGGCACGTGGCGCGGTCTTCCATCAGGCCAACATCATTGATGTCAGGCACTTTTGAGCAGCCAACGCCTTGATCTATCCAGCGCACGACATAACCCAAAATGCCTTGAGCATTGTTTTCGACCTCCGCTGTAATGTCCGCCTCAGACCAGTTTTGCCCCCCTGACAGCGGCAAGGTTAGAATGTCGGGCAAAGCGGCGCGCACACGGCTTTTGGCCTTTGCCTGAACCTGAGGGACGTCAACCATGTGATAATGCAAAGCATGCAGTGTTGCCGCCGTCGGCGAAGGCGCCCATGCACAGTTAGCGCCTGCCTGCGGATGGCCAATCTTCTGCTCCAGCATGTCAGCCATCTTGTCCGGCATGGCCCACATGCCCTTGCCGATCTGCGCTTTACCAGGCAGCCCGCAGGCAAGGCCAGTATCGACGTTCCAATCTTCATAGGCCTTAAGCCAGGGCGCGTTTTTAATATCTGCTTTGCGCAACACCGGACCCGCATGCATGCCGGTGTGGATTTCATCGCCTGTGCGATCGAGAAACCCAGTGTTGATGAAAATCACGCGGTCTTGAGCCTCGCGGATACACTCCTTCAAATTGACCGTCGTGCGCCGCTCCTCATCCATGAGGCCGATCTTTAAGGTGTTGCGCTCCAGCCTCAGGCAATCTTCAACACGGTCCATCACACGGCATGCGAAGGCGACTTCCTCGGGGCCATGCATTTTGGGTTTTACGATATAAACACTGCCCGTTCGGCTATTTCTGATGCCGGACGATTTGCGCAGATCATGCATGGCGCACAGGCTTGTCACCATGCAATCGAGAAGTCCTTCAGGCACTGGCGCGCCGTTCAGCAGGACCGCGTCGGTGAGCATTAAGTGTCCCACATTGCGAACGAGCATCAAACTGCGGCCCGGAAGCGTAAAGGGGTTGCCATCCGGCGCTGTATAGACCCGGTCAGCGTTCATTTCGCGGGTATAGGTTCGCCCCGCCTTGTCGAAAGTGGCCGTTAGGTCTGCCTTCATAAGGCCCAGCCAATTACGGTAGACCATGGTTTTGTCTTCGGCATCGACGGCTGCGACACTATCTTCGCAGTCCATGATCGTGGTGACCGCCGCTTCTAAGATGATGTCAGCCACATGCGCTTGATCGCCCTGCCCGATCGGGTGATCTGGGTCGATGACGATGTGCGCATGCAGCCCGTTGTGCTTCAGCAATATGCTATCGCCTTGTGTGCCCACAAAAGCTTTAGCGCTTTTGAGGCCTGCGCTTTGGCCACGCGCCAGCGAGGCTTGTACGTTGCCATCGACAACCTCGTAGCCAGTCACATCGGCATGGCTGCCGCTGGTCAGCGGAAAGGTTTCATCAAGCCAACGCCTTGCATAGGCGATGACCTGCGCGCCGCGAACGGCATCATACCCACCATCGGGAACATCGCCGGGAATAACGTCCGTTCCATAGAGCGCGTCGTACAAACTGCCCCAACGCGCATTCGCGGCGTTGATGGCATAACGGGCATTATCGACCGGAACGACAAGCTGTGGCCCCGAGATCTGGCCGATCTCATCATCCACATCGCATGTGGTGGCTGCAAAGTCGGGCCCTTCAGGGACCAGGTAGCCAATCTCTTGGAGAAATTGTTGGTAGTCTCCTGGATTAGGCTGTCCCGGCTGGGCCTTATGCCAAGCGTCAATTTGCGCTTGTAATGACGCACGCTTCTGCAAGAGAGCAGCATTTTCCGGCATGAACTCGACGAGCAAATCGGAAAGTCCGGACCAGAAAGCATCAGCCGAAATATCCGTGCCAGGAAGTGCCTCACCTTCAATGAAGGCGGCAAGGTTTGTTGCAACCTCAAGATTTGCGCGGGTCACATAGTCTTTCATGTTGGCCTCAAGGCTTACGCGGAAGTACGCAGCACTTTTGTTACTTCATCTGCGGTGTAGACGTCACCAAAGCTTTGGAAGAAAGTTGTCAGTCCCGCCGAATGATCCTCTGGAAAGCGCGCCGCGCAGCAATCGGAGACCATGACCGCTTTATAATCCAGCATCATGGCATCGCGGCCCGTTGTTTCACAGCAAAAGTTGGTGACAGTGCCGCCAATCAACAGGGTATCGATGCCTTGGGCTTGCAACAACTCGTGAAGATCGCCGTGACTTGGAACAAAAGCGCTATGACGTGACTTCCAAGCGCGGATGTCACCGGCTTGAACATCGAGCTCCTCACAGATCTCATACCCCCAGTCGCCGGGCGTGAGCTGCGTCTTATGCGCCTCAGCACCCTGAGGGGAAAAGAAATAATCATGATACAGCTGAGCAATGGAGTTGCCGTCTTTGTCCCCTGCTTGAAGCTGCACCCAAGCCACTTTGCCACCCATATCGCGCACATTTTGCGCCAGCGTATTGATGGTTGGCATGATAGCGAGTGCGGTCTCCGCTTTGACTTTGCCTTTCACAAAAGCGTTTTGCATATCGATCACAGCAAACGCCGTCTTTTTTGGATCAAGCTCTTCGAACACGTGCAGGCGCCCGCGCTTGTTCATCACCCGGTCAATCACATATTGCGGCATTTCAAAGGTCATCTGCAGCTCTCCTCTTGACGGCAAAATGTCCTGGCTCAACTTGTAAAGTCAAGTTGATTGCGGCAAGCTGGAAACATCATGATTCTGACAGATGACGAGAAGCGCGTTTTAGATGGCTCGGAGGGCGAAGCGCGCGCCCATGCTATGGACTTGATTATCCGCTATGGCAAAGCCCTGGGTGCGGAGCGCTTGGTTGACACAAACAGTGTCTGCGGCGGCTTTGTCGGCGCTCTGCCCGGGCGGCGTGATGTCATCCCAGCTGAGATTAAAGACGATATGGAAGCGGTGTATTCGCTGCTCAACCTCGACAGCGACAAAAAACTTGAGATCCCGCAAGTCAAGGCGATGACCTACCGCCTCATCGACGCGATGGACCCAGACAAGTGGCAAATCCAGCGCGTGAGTGAAGAAACCAAGAAAATCTCCGAAGATGTTGGGAACTTTTGTTCGCAGATAGGGGTCAATCGCTGCAACACATGTACGCCCTATCAGGTGGGCGTCGTCCCCGTCTTTGGGGAACACTGCGCTTGGATGGAATCCTCTGCCGTCATCTACATCAACTCCGTGATCGGTGCCCGCTCCAACGTGGAGGGCGCTCACTCCGCGGCAGCAGCAGCGCTCACAGGTAAGACACCCTATTGGGGATATCACACGCCCGAAGGGCGACGCGGCACGCACCATATTCGCGTGGAAAAAGTGCCTGAAACCATGCTGGACTGGGGACTGCTGGGCTATTGGATTGGTGAGCATGTGCAAGACCGGGTGCCAGTCCTCACCGGCATTGATCATCCTGCAAACCCAAACCACTATAAACATTTCGGTGCATCTGCTGCCAGCGCTGGCGGCGTCGAGATGTTCCACATCGTTGGGCAAACACCCGAAGCGCCAACCTACGAAAAAGCCTTTGGCGGTCGAGCGTTAGAAGGTGAGTTCGTCTATGGGGCTGCGCAGAGAGAAGAGGCGTTTGGCTACTTCTCAACAGCGACAGACACAAAGGTCGATTTTGTGAAAATCGGCTGCCCGCATGCGTCTTTAGAACAAGTGCGCGAGGTGGCGACCTTGTTGGACGGGAAAACGCTTAACCCAAGCACTGACTTGTGGGTTTTCACCCCCAGGCAAATCAAAGCGATTGCTGATCGACAAGGCTACACGGCAACGATTGAAAAAGCCGGTGCACAAGTCATGAGTGACAGCTGCGCGGCACTAAGCAAGGTCTATCCGGAGGGCGTGAAGGTTGCCGCCACAGACAGCGCAAAACAGGCCCACTATATGCCGGCAATTTTAAAATTTCAGACCTGGCTGGGGACAACGCAGCAATGCGTTGACGCGGCGATCACTGGCGAATGGCGCGGCGGCCTGACATGAGCACAGTCACATTGAAGGGCCGTCCAGTTGTCGACGGCGTCGCAGAAGGCGAAGCACTTGTGACGAAAGACACAATCTCCGGCTTTGGCGGCATCAACAACGCTACGGGAGAAATTACCGAGGTCCGCCACGAACTGCGCGGGCAATCCTTCGCAGGCAAAGTGCTGGTGTTTCCTGGGGCTAAAGGGTCATCCGGCTGGGCAAGCCACTTTCAAACGGCACGGCTCAACGGCGTTGCCCCGATTGCCATGATTTTCAAGTACACAACCACCAAGATGGCGCTTGGCGCAGTGATTGTGCGCGCACCGGCGGTGACAGATTTAGACCAAGACCCCCTTGATGTGATCAAGACGGGCGATTGGGTGAAAGTAGACGGCAATACGGGCGTCGTTGAGGTCACGCCAAAGGCAGAGCGCGCGTGAAACACACAGCCTATGCAGCCACCATGCAAGGGCTTTGGCTGTCCCATGATGATGGAGAGAGTTGGGCGCGGCTCCTGACGCCAACAGGCGGGTTTTACAATGAAGCACGCTGTTGGTGCGTGGAAGCGCATCCGCAAAGACCAGGCGAAGTGCTCGTGGGCACTGACCAGGGCCTTTACCGGATGAACCCAGACGAAGACCGGTTTGACTATATCCCGAGCCCCATGGATAGCCTGCACATCCTGCAAGTCGCGCGCGATCCCAATGACCCTAATTTCATCATTTGCGGCACGCGGCCAGCCGAACTGTTTATCTCAGAAGACAATGGCGAGACTTGGACCCGCGCGCCGCTCGACGCGGCGACAGAGTGTTGGTTCATCAACACCACACGTGTCACGTCCATCCAGTTTGATCCAAGAGACAAGGACGTCATCTGGGCGACGGTTGAAATCGACGGTGTTTTCAAATCAGAAGACCGCGGCAAAAGCTGGCGGCTGATGATCCAAGGCCTGGCGGACAATGACGCCCATGATCTCGTCTTCCATGATGGCCCGCTTGGCCGCGATATTCTGGCATCAACCGAAGACAGCATGCACCGCTCCATGGACAACGCCGTCAGCTGGGTCCAGGAGCCAACAGACGTGGCACCGTTCGTTTACTATCGCTCGCTTGTGCAAGTGGGCACCAACTCAGGCATTATTCTGGCCAGTGTCGGCGACAAACCAAGCGGTGAAACAGGCATGGTTTTGCGCTCGACAGATGTTGGCCAAACCTGGGACGCAATCGACCTACCGCATCCTCCCAACAGCACCATCTGGAGCTTCGGCACGAACGAAGCAGATCCAAACCTGATCTACTTCTGCACCATCTTCGGCCAGATTTATCAATCCAAAGACGGCGGACTGACTTGGGATAAGAAACGCAGGGAACTGGGAGAAATCCGCATGATTACCTGGGAGCCTGCTCCATGAGTTTCTTTTTGTATAAGCCGCATGTCTACGGGCCCGAAGGTGTGACAACGCCGGATGTGATTATTGACCGTGTACGGGACAACTATCCGCACTTACACACACTTACTTCGCAGACCTACACCACGATTGGCGACGATGA
>JBCCDR010000030.1:0-13179 GCA_039030675.1 Pseudomonadota bacterium
ATGGCATGACGGTTGTCTTTGCCCAGCGCAGCACGGTTCCGCTGGTGCGTGTCGCGCTGCAGTTTGACGCGGGTTATGCCGCTGACCCTGCCGGCAAGCTCGGTCTGGCGAGCATGACCATGGACATGCTTGATGAAGGCACAAAATCCCTCGATGCGCTTGCTTTCAGCGCTGAGCTGGAGCGCCTTGGCGCCAGCATCAGCACTTATGCGTCCCTAGATACGGCAACGGCATCTCTGTCTGCTTTGAAAGATACCTTGGAACCGTCGGTAGAATTGCTGCGAGACGTCCTCAGCGCGCCGCGCTTTGCTGAGGCGGATTTAGAGCGGGTGCGCAGGCAGTTCCTCGCCGGCATCAATCAAGAGTTCTCAAGCCCGCAAGCCATCGGTCTGCGCCTCTTGCCGCCCATGCTCTATGGTGAGGGCCACCCCTATGGTGTTCCCTTTAGCGGCGCTGGCGAGGTTGCCGATGTGACGAGCGTCACAGTGGATGACCTGAAATCCTACAAAGACAGCTGGCTGCGCCCGGACAATGCAACGCTCTTTGTGGTGGGCGACACGACGCTAGAGGAGATGCTGCCTCTGCTGGAGAAGAACTTTGGCAAATGGCAAGCGCCCGATGCCCCGCTCGGTAAGAAAGAGGTGGCTGATGTGCCCTTGGCTGGCAGCGCGAAGGTGGTGATTGTCGACCGCCCAGGTTCGCCTCAATCGCTTATTTTGGGCGGTGATCTCGCGCCCCCGACAGGGGCTGAGGAGAATATCACCATTAACGCCATGAACGATATTTTAGGCGGCTCCTTTACTGCGCGTGTGAATATGAACCTGCGTGAAGACAAAGGCTGGGCTTATGGCGCCTACACCTTCCTGCGCGATGCCAAAGGTCAGCGACCGTATATGGTCTATGCTCCGGTCCAGGTCGATAAGACCGCCGACTCGATTGCTGAGCTGCGCAAAGAGATGCAAATGTTCTTAAGCGAAGAGCCTGCGACACAGGCGGAACTCACGCGGGTGATTAACAACTCAACCCGGCAGCTGCCTGGCACGTTTGAAACCGGCTCTGCCGTTTTGAGTTCCATGATGCGCAACCAGACCTATGGCCGGCCTGACAGCTATGTGGAAAGCCTGCCTGAAAAATTCAGGGCGCTGACGCTAGAAGACGTCAGCAAAGTTGCGGCCAATGTGGTGAGGCCGGATCAGATTACCTGGCTCGTCATGGGAGATGCAGCGGCGATCAAAGAGTCGATTGAAGCGCTGAACATTGGGCCTGTGACTGTTCAGCAGGCCGAAGGCAGCCCTGGCGCGCGCTAAGCAGCGCTGAGCTGGCGGTCAATCATGGCCGTCAGCAGGGCTTTGTCCTCTCCGTAGAGCAGGCTGGTTTGGCTGTAGCCGGCCAGCATGGCGAGCACGGCTTTTGCGCGTTCTTCTGCGTCCTTCGGCGCGATGCCGAGGCTTCGGGCCAGAAAGTCTATGAAAGCGTCTTGTCCGGGTTTGAGCACTGCGATGGCATCGGCTCTTTCCTGCGTGTTCAGCCGCATCCAAATGCCGTGCCCCAGCGCGCTGTGCAGCCGCGCGAAGCGCTCATTGTCTAAATAATGAGTCGCAATGATGTGCGGGATTTTCTGCCGTGCGCCTTCATCGGCAAGGTCAGGGCGCCGCGCGAAGCTGATCAGCCAATCGGCAAAGGCTTCTTCATAAATATCAATGAAAATGCCTTCTCGGCTTTGATAGTAGAGGTAAACCGTGCCCTTCGCGATTCCCGCCGTGCGCGCGATGGCGTCGACACGCACTTGGTCCAGCCCCACGCTTTCATAGAGTTCTAACGCAGCGTTTAAAATACTGCGCCGCCGGAGGTCTTTTTGCTCCTCACTGCGCGCGCGTTTCAGGGCAGGCTGGTTGGGCAAATCACTCTCCTTGATTGGCCTTTTAGAAAGGTTCAGCGCGTTAACGCTTCTTTATGGAGCCGTGCTCATACTGGGCATGACGCGGAAAGTACATCGCCGATTTATAGTGCCCATTTGTAGTGAGTGAGGAAGTAGCATGTCTGGATTGCAGCCGACGCAGCAGCCGGTCGATCCCGAGCTGAGGATTGCGCAGACAAAACCAACGTTTTTGGATGCCATGCAGCTGGTGGAACGTCTTCACCGCATGCTCCTGGACGTGATTAAAGTGCGTTTGGAAGAGATGAACCGTGTGGACATCAACTCCGTGCAAGCACTGCTGCTTTATAATGTCGGCTCTTTAGAAGTCACTGCAGGCGAGCTGCGCAGCCGTGGCTACTATCTCGGCTCGAATGTGTCCTATAACCTCAAAAAGCTCATTGAAGCTGGGTATATGACCAATAAGCGCTCTGAGCATGATCGCCGCTCTGTGCGTATCTCCTTGACCGAGCGCGGCATGGAAATCTGCGAGCTCATTGATGAGCTCTATGATGAGCATTTGGAAGAAATGCTGTCCCGCGATGTGATGGATTTGGAAAAACTACGCCAGACTCGCAATTCCCTGCGCGATATTGAGCGCTTTTGGACGGACCAGCTGCGCTATACCTAAAGCGGCCAAATCATGGGGCAGAGGATTACCACTACTAGCCCCGCGATCACGTTCATTGGCAATCCGACTTTAATGAAATCCGTGAAGCGGTAGCCGCCGGCGCTGTAGACCAGCGTATTGGTTTGATAGCCAATGGGCGTTGCAAAACTTGCGCTTGCCGCAAACATCACTGTCACCACAAATGGCCGCGGATCATAGCCGAGCTGCGTTGCCAAACCGATGGCAACAGGCGTCATAATGACGGCCACCGCATTGTTGGTCACTGTCTCGGTAATGATGGAGCACATGGCGAAGACAATGGCCAGGACGGCCATGGGCGGCAGGCTCGCAAGCCATGGCTGCACGGCGCTTACAACCAGTTCTATGGCGCCGGTGTTCGACAACGCAGCGCCCACGGCAAGCATCGCGTAAATCAGCACAATGATTTGCCAATCGATGGATTCCATCGCCTCTTCCATATCGATGCACCGTGTGAGCAGCACGGCGACCATGCCAATGATGGCCAGCGAAAAGATCGGCATCACATCCAGCGCTGCTAGCACGACGACGCCTGCAATCACAGCAAAACTGATCCACGCTTTGCCGCGGCGAAAACCTTTGGTGCTTGGCTCGGTTAAGTTGAGCAAATCGGCTTCTTCGTTTAGCCGTGACAGATCTTCCGGCGCGCCTTCGAGCAGCAGCGTATCGCCAACTTGCAGCGGTGTATCGTCGAGCTTGAGAGTCGCATTCTCGCCCTGGCGGTGCATGGCCAAGGGGTAGACGCCGTAGCGCCGGGCCATGCGGATCTGCCGGAGCGTCCGGCCCAGAAATTTTGATTTAGGCCCAATCAGCGCTTCCACGACACGGGCCTGGCGTGCGGTGACCTGCTCAACAAGATCATCACTGAGCGCTTTTTCCGCTTGCCTTTCCAATTGGAGGGCCTGGTTGTCCCGCATGGTCATGATCTCGGTGACGGAAGATTTTAAGACCACCCGGTCGCCGGGCTGCAGAACAACCTCGCCCATATCGCGGCGCAAAGAGGCGGTGCTGCGGATGACATCGACCAGCCTGCGGTCGCCAGCTTTAAACAAACTCACTTGCGTTGCGTGTTGGCCGACAAGGTCGGAATCATGGGGGATCAAAACCTCCACGAAAAAGCGCTGCGGATCCCGGTCGGGCAGGGCGTTGGAGACCGTCGTTCTGTTGGGCAGAAGCCGCGGGGCGACGATCCACAGGTAGAGCCCTGCACATAAGCAAAGCATGAGGCCAACGGGTGTAATCTCAAACATGGAAAAAGCGGGCTGGCCGGCTTCACGCGCCACGCCATCGACGAGGATATTGGTCGATGTGCCAATCAGCGTGCAGGTGCCGCCGACGATCGCGGAGTAACTTAGTGGGATCAAAAGCTTGGAGGTTGAACTCTTGATCGTGCGCGCAATGCCAGCGACCAAGGGAATCATCACAAGCACCACTGGCGTATTATTGGCAAAGGCCGACGCGCCCATGCTGGAGAGTAAGATGCCCGGCCGCACCGCAAAGGGCAGGCGCCGTGCAAGGCGTGTGAAATAGCTGCTAAACCAGGATAACACCCCCGTGCGCACCAGAGCAGCGCTTAACACAAACATAGCCGCGATTGTTGCAGGCGCACTGTTTGACAGCACGCTTAAAGCGGTGTCCGCGTCCAAAATCCCAAGCGTTAAGAGCAACGCCACAGCGGTGGCGGCCACCACCGCTGGAGGATATTTTTCTAAGATAAAAGCAATGAACAGGGCGGCTAAAATGCCCAAAGCCGCATAGGCTTCTTGCGTCTGCGTTAACACTCCTTGCAAGGAAAGCCTCTTTTGTCTGCACCCTTATGCGCGCAAGGCTATGCGGGCGCACAGGGAAAAGTAAACTCAAAAAACCAAGCGCTTGTGCTGCACGCGCGTGCAGCATTGGCGGCTATGGTTAACGTTGCCGAAACCGTGGGCGCGCATATATGCACAGCGTAAAGGGACGCAAATTTTCGAACAGCACATGTCAGCACATATGAACAATCGCGGATACCTGCTGGAGTTTATTCCAGCCCGCGGGGCTATCAAAGTCAGCGCTATTGACCCGCTTACAGGGACAGAAGTCTCTATTGTCGGTAGCCCTGCGGCGTCACAAGCGCAGCTTGAACGTGTTGCTGTGCGCAAGCTTGAATATGTGCTGGGCAAATCGGAGCCAGAAGCTGAGGCTCTTCCCCGTCGCGGGATCGAGGTTTAGCGCGTGCTGCGCGTTTATTTTTAAGCCGGCAAAAAAAGACTTGGGGATTAGCTTAACCCCTGCGCTATGCTTCGCGCCGAGTCCCCGCAACAGCGACATATCCGGAGCGTATTGTGACCCCTTCGAAGACCATAGCCTTGGCCGGCGATCATGCCGGCGTCCGCTTGAAGAGCATTGTCAAAGACTATCTGGCAGAGCTTGGTTTTGAGGCGCTCGACTTAGGGCCAGACAGCGCGGAGTCGGTCGACTATCCTGACTTTGGCTACAAACTCGCCGCCGCCATCGCCAATGGCGAGGCTGACAGAGGCATTGCCATCTGTGGCTCGGGCATCGGCATTTCCATGGCGCTCAATCGCCACCCGGACATTCGCTGCGCGCTGGTGACAAACGGCCTGATGGCGCGGCTGTCGCGGGCGCATAATGACGCCAATGTGCTGGCTTTGGGCGATCGTCTCACCGGCGATGATACTGCTAAAGACTGTGTGCGCGAGTTCATAGAAACCCGCTTTGAAGGGGGGCGACATCAACGGCGAGTCAATAAGCTGGCCAATCCAACTTTGCAGGTTTAAAGAGCTCCATCATATCGACGCAGCCTGCCGCGCTAAGGCGAAAGGAAACATCAAGTCATGGCAACAAAACACGATTTTACGATTCGTCCGGAAGGGTTTTTCGAGCAGTCTTTAGCTGATAGCGATCCGGCCCTGTTTGCTTCCATGGAAGGCGAGCTTGAGCGCCAGCAAAATCAGATTGAGCTGATTGCGTCGGAAAACATTGTCTCCCGTGCTGTTATGGAAGCGCAAGGCTCGGTGATGACCAATAAATATGCTGAGGGCTATCCGGGCAAGCGCTACTATCAAGGCTGCGCGCATGTGGATGTGGCCGAAGCCTTGGCGATTGAGCGGGCAAAAGAGCTGTTCGATTGTGCCTATGTGAACGTTCAGCCGCATTCTGGCGCGCAGGCCAATGGTGCGGTGATGCTGGCCTTGGTCAAGCCAGGCGATACCATTCTCGGCATGTCCTTGGACGCCGGCGGTCACTTGACGCACGGCGCGCCGCCGGCGCTGTCTGGCAAATGGTTCAATGCCGTTCAATTTGGCGTCACGCGCGACACGCATTTGATTGATTTCGACCAGGTCGAATCGCTTGCCATGGAGCATAAGCCAAAAATCATCATTGCCGGCGGCTCGGCTTATCCGCGCCAGATTGATTTCAAACGCTTCCGCGAGATCGCTGACAAGGTTGGCGCCTATCTGCATGTGGACATGGCACACTTTGCCGGTCTCGTGGCGGGCGGGGCGCATCCGAGCCCGCTGCCTTATGCAGATGTCGTGACGACCACGACACACAAAACATTGCGCGGCCCGCGCGGCGGCATGATCCTCACCAACAAAGAAGAGCTCGGCAAGAAGTTTAACTCAGCCGTGTTCCCCGGCTTGCAAGGCGGCCCGCTCATGCATGTGATTGCGGCCAAGGCCGTTGCCTTTGGGGAAGCCCTGCGGCCTGAGTTTAAAGACTATTGCATCAAAATCATTGAAAACGCTCAGGTTTTGGCCAACACACTCAAAGCAGCAGGCTGCGATATCGTCGCTGACGGGACGGACACGCATGTGGTTCTCGTTGATCTGCGGCCCAAAGGCGTCACCGGGAAAGCTGCTGATGAAGCGCTAGAGCGCGCGCATATCACCTGCAATAAAAACGGCGTTCCCTTTGACACGGCAAAGCCGTTTATCACCTCCGGCATCCGGCTGGGCAGCCCAGCTGGCACCACGCGCGGCTTTGGCAGCGCGGAATTCCGGCAAATTGGCGAGATGATTGCCAAAGTGGTGGACGGTCTTGCAGCCAATGGGGAAGAGAACAATCAGGCTGTTGAAGCTGAGGTGCGCGAGCGGGTTTCTTCGCTCTGCAAGGCGTTTCCCATTTACAATGCAGCCATTTAGCGCTTTATCTATATATCGTAGGTGAAGCGGCGTTGTCCGCAGGATAGAGGGTCTAGGACGCTATGCGCTGCCCATTTTGCGGAAATGAAGATACCCAGGTAAAGGACTCGCGGCCGACAGAAGATGCGTCGGCCATTCGCCGCCGGCGCTCCTGCACGGCCTGCGGCGCGCGCTTTACAACGTTTGAGCGCGTGCAATTGCGCGAATTGACGGTGGTGAAGCGATCAGGACGCAAAGTGCCGTTTGAGCGGGAGAAGCTGGAACGCTCCATCAATATCTCGCTGCGCAAACGCCCCGTCGAGCCAGAACGCGTGGAGCGCATGATCAACGGCTTGGTGCGCCGGCTTGAAAGCATGGGCGAAAGTGAAATCTCAGCGGACGTGATTGGCCAGCTCGCCATGGAAGGCCTAGAGAGCCTGGATAAAGTGGCTTATGTGCGCTTTGCCTCTGTTTATAAGAATTTCCGCGAAGCCAAAGACTTTGAAGACTTCGTGGGCACTCTGTCCTCAACAACCAAACAATAGCGCCCGCGCACGCGTGCAGGGCCGGAAAGAGCGAGACGCGTGACGGCAGAGACAGCCGATCCCAAACAAAAAGCGAGTCCCTCGGGCTCAAGGGCCGCCGCGCGTTTGGCAGCTGTGCAGGCCTTGTTTCAATTGGCGCGCAGTGACGACAAGCCGGAAACCGTTATTACACAATTTCGCGATTTTCGCTTTGGCACCGAGTTTGACGGCATTCCGTTTCCCCAGGCCGATGATGTCTTCTTCAGCGATATTGTAAAGGCCGTCTACGCGGATGCACCGCGCTATGACGCAGCGATTGCCGAACGCTTGGCAAGCAATTGGCGCTTGGAACGCATTGACCCTCTGGTCCTGCAAATTTTGCGCGCGGGCGCTTATGAGCTCATGGACCGCGCCGACATTCCAAAGCCGGTCGTCATCACCCAATATGTGGATGTGGCGCATGCCTTTTATGACGGGCAGGAGCCGAAATTTGTCAATGGATTGCTTGACCGTTTAGGCAACGACCTGCGCCGTTAGGCCCATGGATGAATTCGGCCGGATCGCCCGCTTCTTTGCGCCTCTGGCAGGACCCGAAGGCCTGGGCTTGGGTGATGATGCGGCCTTGTTCACCCCTGCTGCAGGGCAGCAACTTGTCGTCTCTAAGGACATTTGCGTCGCTGGCGTGCACGTCCCTCTTGGCTGCGCAGCACAAGTGGTTGCGCGCCGCGCGTTGCGGCCGAATCTCTCCGATCTTGCAGCAATGGGCGCGGCGCCTCTGGGCTACCTTTTGGGTGTTTCCCTCCCAGACCAAATCAATGAGACTTGGCTCTCGCAGTTTTCAGACGCTTTGGCAGCAGACCAAACCGAGTTTGGCATCAAGCTTTGGGGCGGTGACAGCGTTCGTGCGCCGCAAGATTTATCCATCTCCATGACTATCCTAGGCGCAGTCCCCACGGGTCAAGCTTTGCAGCGCAGCGGCGGCAGGGCAGGGGATGATATCTATGTTTCTGGACAGATCGGCCTGGCTGCCGCCGGTCTCCAGATTGCTTTGGGCCGCGCAGATGGCGATGAAGCCTGGCGCTGTGCCTATGAAGCGCCACAGCCGCGCTTGGCGCTTGGCCAGGCGCTTCGGGGCCTTGCAACAGCTGCCATTGATGTGTCGGACGGTTTAGTGGCCGATGTGGGACATCTTGCCGATGCATCTGGCTGCCAAGCCATCCTCACGCTTGCAGATATCCCAATTGGCCCGGGCCTGCCGCTTGATGACGTGGATGCAATTGCGGCCGGCGATGATTATGAGCTGGCCTTCACAGCAGGGCCTGAGCGCCGCGAAGAGATTTTTACGCTTTCTGAAACCTTAGGTCTTAGCTTGACGCGCATTGGAGCAATGCGTGCACGCGCCCAAGGCGACGCTGCCATCCTCGTGCTTGGCGATGAAGGCAGCCCCATTTCGTTGAAACGTCAAGGATGGCGGCACGCATAGCACTATCGCGAAAACGAAGCGTTGGCGGCTATGGCAGAAGACACGGAAGAAACGAGCGAAACGGAAATCGCAGAACCGCCAAAGCGGTCTAAGCTGCCAATGGTGGTGATGCTGGTTGCGGGCCTCGCGCTTGGCGGCAGCGGCGCGGCGGGCTACTTCATGTTCTTAGCGCCCAGCGATACCCCTGCCGACGCGTCTGCAGAAGCTAAGGCCGCTGCTGAGCAGAAAAAATTGGCAAACCGCAAGCCGTTCTTCGTCATGATCGACCGCGTGAGCGCCCCGTTAATCGCTGAAGGCGCCTATGTGGTGGGTCATGTGAGCATGTATATTCGTTTGCAAGTCGCCGATGCCGATGATCAAGACTGGGTGCGTGACCGGCTGCCGATGGTCCGTCACGCCATCAATCTTGCGGTGACGCGCAAAGGCGTCAATTTCCCCGATGATGGCCATAAGGTTGATTATGACGGCGCGGCCAAGCTCATGGCCGATGCCATCAATGCGTATCTCAAGACCGACAAAGTCATCGCAGCCCATATTACAGAAGCGGTGCGCCTTTAGGCTCAAAACCTTCCCTTGACCCAGCGGCGCCGCCCGCTACATTTATTTTAAGCTTAAAGTAAATGGGAGGCGGAGGCTATGAGCGCTGGAGACGTCGCGCGCATCAACGAACGCATCAATGAGATTTTTGAAGTCTGGAGTGTGGGGGACGCTGGGTTTGATAACCAGGCCATCGGCGCTCTGTATGACAACACTTCTGCTTTTACTGCCTTTGATACGCTCATGCCGTCCATGTCGATCATGGAAGGCTGGCAGTGTTTTGCCGACAATTGGACGGGTGCATTGGAGCGTTTGAAGAAATTTGAGTGCTGGCTAGAACAATGCTTGGAAGTCACGGTCGTTGGCGAGGTTGCTTGGACGCGCCTGATCCTGGGCGTTAGCGCAGATGATACGGAAACGGGCGGGCGCATTGAAGGCGAACAGCAGGTCACGCTGATCTGGCGCAAGAGCGATGACTGGCGTATCGTCCATGAGCATCTATCAGGCCCGGTCCGCCGGCCTCAGAGCGCGTAAGCGGGGGGAAGCACGTTATGGATATTTCAGCAGCCGTCCTGCGCGAGGTTGGCAGCCCGTTTGCCATCGAAACGCTGTCGCTTGAAGATCCAGGCCCTGGCGAGGTGAAGGTCAAGGTGGCTGCAACCGGTTTGTGCCATACGGACCTCTCGGTGCGCGACGGTGATATGCCTGCCCCCATGCCGCTTGTGTTGGGCCATGAGGGCTCTGGCATCGTTGAAGCCGTTGGGCCCGGTGTGACCAAGGTTGCGCCAGGCGATGCGGTCGTCATGTCCTATTTGTCCTGCGGCGGTTGCCCGTCGTGCATGAAAGGCGTTCCCAGCTACTGCAATCATATCTTCACGCTCAATTTCAGCGGTGGACGCATGGATGGCACGTCGCCGATCCATGACTATAATGGCGATAAAGTTCATGGCATGTTTTTTGGCCAGTCCTCCTTTGCAACGCATGCCATTGCCAATGAACGCAATGTCGTCAAGGTCTCGAATACTTGTGACCTCACACAGCTCGGACCCCTGGGGTGCGGTCTTCTGACAGGCGCCGGGTCGGTGTTCAACGTCCTCAAGCCAGAGCCGGGATCTAACCTCGTGGTTTATGGTGTGGGCGGCGTCGGCCTGAGCGGTATCATGGCGGCAAAATCCCTTGGCGTGACGAAGATCGTCGCTGTTGATCGCCACGAAAGCCGGCTGCGCAAAGCCCATGAGCTCGGCGCAACGCATGTGGTCGACACCAACAAAACAGACATTGTCTCGGGCGTGAAGCAAGCGCTCGGCGGCGGCGCCGATTATGCCTTGGAGACCACGGGTGTCCCCATGGTCATCCGCGCGGGCGTTGATACGCTGGCCATCCCTGGAACAATCGCCGTCGTCGGCGTGAGCAAGCCTGGGGCGGAGGTACCCATTGACGCGTCCACAATTATTTTTGGGAAGAGAATCATCGGTGTGATTGAGGGAGATGCCGTTCCGGATATCCTCATTCCCCATATGGTGGACTTGTATGAACGCGGGCAATTCCCCTTAGACGCTATCACCGAGCGCTATCCCCTCGATGCCATCAATCAGGCGGCAAAGGACAGTGAGGCGGGCATCGCCATCAAGCCGATTTTGGTTCCCTAGACCTGTTCTTAAAGTCTGCTTGCTTTTTAGCGGCGGCTTTTTAAAGTCCCTGCGGAGTCGTCTGAGGGTCCTCAGGCGGTGATATCAACGTAACGAATGCATGAGCGGCCTGATAGGGAGGGGGACTCTCTTTTGTCGGACCGTCTTATGACTGAATGAAAAGAGGGATTGAGTATGGGCGCTTTATGGATCGCTATTGTCTGCGGTCTTCTCGCCGTCGTTTATGGCATTATCACCCGGCAGTCGGTGATGAATGCCAGCGCTGGCAACGAGAAGATGCAAGAAATTGCAGCTGCAATTCAGGAGGGCGCAAACGCCTATTTAGGACGGCAGTATCGCACAATTGCTATTGTGGGTGTCATTGTTGCAGTCCTGATCGCCTATTTTCTAGGCACCTATCCCGTCATTGGCTTTGTCTTAGGGGCCGTCCTGTCCGGCGTTGCTGGCTTTATCGGGATGAAAATCTCCGTTCAGGCCAATGTTCGCACGGCTGAAGCCGCGCGCAGTGGCTTGCAGACGGGTCTCACGCTGGCCTTTAAAGCAGGCGCCATCACAGGGCTGCTTGTCGCTGGTTTGGCGCTTCTTGCCATTGCCGTATATTTCTATTTCCTCATCGCCGTCCAAGGCGAAGCCGCGACAAGCCGTAAGGTGATTGATGCGTTGGTCGCCCTTGGATTTGGGGCATCTCTGATCTCCATTTTTGCCCGTCTCGGCGGCGGTATCTTCACCAAAGGGGCCGATGTTGGCGCTGACTTGGTGGGTAAGGTTGAAGCAGGCATCCCAGAAGATGACCCCCGCAACCCGGCTGTGATCGCCGACAATGTGGGCGATAACGTGGGTGACTGTGCCGGCATGGCCGCTGACTTGTTTGAAACCTATGTCGTAACCGTGGGCGCCACCATGGTGCTGTCAGCGCTGTATGCGAAGACGGCTGAAACGGCCATGGCGCTGATGACGTTGCCCTTGGTGATTGGCGGTGTGTGTATTCTCACCTCCATCATTGGCACCTACTTCGTCAAGCTCGGCTCCAGCAACTCCATCATGGGCGCGCTGTACAAAGGCTTCCTGGTCACGGCATTGCTGTCCGTCCCGCTGATTTTCTTCTCCACCAATCTGGTGACGGGCCTAAACACACCCATGATCCTAGAATTCGGCGGCGTTGAACGCACTGTCGTTGGTTGGGATCTGTTCTGGTGCGGGATGATTGGTCTGGCGGTAACCGGGCTCATTATCTGGATTACCGAATATTACACCGGCACCGAATATCGCCCGGTGAAATCCATCGCGAAAGCGTCCGAGACTGGCCATGGCACCAACGTGATCCAAGGCCTTGCCATCTCACTTGAATCCACGGCTTTGCCTGCGATTGTCATCTGTGTTGGCATCATTGCGGCCTATATGCTTGCCGGTCTCATTGGCCTGGGCTTTGCGGCTACGGCGATGCTTGCTCTGGCTGGCATGGTTGTCGCGCTCGACGCATATGGCCCCGTGACAGACAATGCTGGCGGTATTGCTGAAATGGCTGGCCTGGAAGAGGAAGTGCGCGAGCGCACGGACGCGCTAGATGCGGTTGGGAACACCACCAAGGCTGTGACCAAAGGCTATGCCATCGGGTCTGCTGGTCTTGGCGCGCTGGTTCTCTTCGGTGCGTACAATGCGGATTTGTCCGTTTACTTCTCAGACGTCGTTGTCGATTTCCAGCTGTCTAACCCCTATGTCGTGGTCGGTCTGCTGCTTGGCGCCTTGCTGCCATATCTGTTCGGCGCCATGGGCATGACGGCGGTTGGCCGTGCTGGCGGCGCCGTTGTTGAAGAGGTGCGTGAGCAGTTCCGCAACAATCCTGGCATCATGGAAGGCACGTCCAAGCCTGACTATGCGCGCACGGTTGATTTGGTGACAAAAGCGGCCATTCGCGAAATGATCATTCCGTCACTGCTGCCCGTTTTGGCGCCGATTGTGGTCTACTACCTCATTAGCTCCATCGCTGGTCAGGCGCAGGGCTTTGCAGCGCTTGGCGCGATGCTCCTGGGCGTGATTGTGGGCGGGCTGTTTGTGGCGCTCTCCATGACAGCCGGCGGCGGCGCATGGGACAACGCCAAGAAATACATCGAAGATGGCAATCACGGCGGCAAAGGCTCTGAAGCGCATAAAGCGGCGGTGACGGGCGATACGGTCGGCGATCCCTATAAGGACACCGCTGGCCCTGCCGTGAACCCGATGATTAAGATCACCAACATCGTGGCGCTTCTGCTCTTGGCGATTTTAGCCCACTAAAACAGGGCGCGGTCCTTAAAAAAA
>JBCCDR010000031.1:0-13109 GCA_039030675.1 Pseudomonadota bacterium
CAGACGACCGATGATGACACGCCGGTGCACTCTAAAGTCCTCTCTCAGATGGTCGCTTAGACACCCTTCAGGCAGACAAAAAGATCCTTTCCCTGCAGGCTCAGGCCTGCACGGGTGGGGCCAGGTCTTAACCGCAAAACGTCGGTTGAGAGAGTCGCTTTCCCAGAATTCAGGACGGAGCTGAGCTCCGCCTGAAGCCTCCTTTCTTATATTTCCAGTATCCGAGTCGCGCTCTTCCTGTGATATCGCCGCTCAGAGCCATGCTCTTTGCGCAGCAGCATGGCAGTTCGGCCAGTGTTTTTTTGGCCGATATCGCTCCAAAACGGCACACCATCCCAGTTCAGAACGAAAAATAGTGAACATGTCGCGCTTGTACAATTGTGCGCCTGCCTGAGCCGATATACCCTGTGACATAAATAAGCCTAAAGGGCGACACACATGAGACGGGGCAAGATTGCAGGGCGCTTTTTGGCGCGCGCCGCTGGCGCGTGGACCCTCCCTGCCATCTGCTGCGCTGCTGCTCTACCGGCTTATGCGCTTGGACCAGCGCACCCGTCGAGCGGCGTTACGCTTCAAGATGGGCAAGTCGAACTCAGAGCCAACAAGGCAACCCGGCTGAACATGTACTTGCCCAACTCAGGGGCGTTGGCTGGCGGCAAATCAAGCGCTGTCCTGGCTGCAGATTTCTCCATGAAGCGTGCCGGCACATCCATTACGGTCAAATCCGGCTATCATGCGCGCAATAACAAGGCGATTGCGGGCTATTTGACGGCGCACTCCCCCTATGAACAAGGCTGGCGCGGCAGTTTAAGCGCGCATTGGGTCGGCGAAGCAGATCTATACAACGATATTCGCCAAGGCGGCTATGAAGCGCTACCCTCGCTTGAACTGGAAGGGCTGCATGAGCTTGGCATTGAACGCACGCTCAGCAGCGGCCTGTCCATGGGGGTCACAGCGCGCTCTCAAAACAATCGGCAAAGCGTGACGGCGCAGCTGGGCTATAAGCGCGGCGGATTGGCCTATAGCGGCGTGATGACCAAGGACATGTTTGGCGGGACTGGCCTCAACGGGCACCAGCGCCTGCAATACACACGCGGCTCTGTCACAGTGGATGGCGGCGTCCTCATGCGCACGGCCAATACCGGTGAGCTGCAAACCTTTCCGCATGTGAGCGCGAAGGCGACTTTGAAAGGCTTTGGGCTGGCAGCGTCGTTTAAAAGCGACCCAAGGCTGCGTCTTGCAGGGCGTGCGATAGAAAGCACAGCGCTGTCTGTGCGCAAGGGCTTTCTTGAGGACCGGTTGCAGCTGTCTACTGACTTTATGATGCGTCAAAGCGTGCGCAATGACACACTGGTGACAGCTGGGCTTGAAGCCTCCTTTGCGTCCTCCAAAGACGCTGGCAAGCTGAGCTGGCGCGTGAGCGCAAGCGCGCTGCATCTTAGCGGCGGCGGGCAAAATGACATCACGGCAATAGGCCTGCAGCCAGGTCTGCCGCTGGCCAGTACGCTGAAGGCGCTGAAAGCTGACTTTGGCTACAAGCTCAGCAAAAAAACCACGCTGAATTTCAAGACCAGCGCCAAAATGCTGCAAAGCGATTTAGGCGCGTTCCAGCGCGTGACCGTCTCATCACATGTCAAACGCGGACTGTGGGACTTTGAAGCCATGGCGGGGCTGAACAATGCCAGCCAAGACGATATCATCATGACGTCCGCACAAGGCAGCTTGCACCATTTCTTCGCCCAGCGCGCCTTTGGGCAATTCAGCGACCAACGCACGCTGTTCTCCTTTAAAGCGAAGTACAGCTATTAGGCGCTTTGCCTTTCTCCAAACGTATTGCTATCCATCAATCATCGTTTTGAAAGGGGGATTGCTTCGATGCGTATTGCTGTTGCTGGATTGATTTTAATGCTCGCTGCCTGCGGAAATGAGGCCGAGGCGCCGCCTGCGCCTGACCTGCCAGATCCAGGCTCTGACCTGCTGATTGTGTTTGGCCAAGAAGAAGCTGAAGGCAAATGCGCGCCCTATTACAAAGCCTATGTCAAACAGGATGTGGCACCAGAGTTGGTGCGCGTTGCGACGGACATGATCATCAATAAAGAAGTGATGCATGGCGGCGGCCTGGGCATGCAAGACCGCAGCAAAACCGGTCTGCTTGAAGGCGATAGCGGCACCTTTGGCCTGGAAGTTGAAGGCACCACCTGTGACCAGGTGAGCATCCAAATCCGCTCGGTTCAATGCAAAGGCAGCAACTTCTCTGACCTAGACTGTCCGTCCGTGCGCTTTGAAGGGACAGAGCAGTTCGCCCAGGTGTTTGAAAAGGCGTATTAGCGCAGGACTTATTCCGCTGCCAAAGCAGGGCCGAAGAGGCCCTGTAATTCTGCGTCACTGGCGCCCACAATGCGGTCAAGCCATTGGTGGAAGACCTGTCCGCCCAGCTCATTTCGGCCGAAAAATACCTCTTTCATAAGGCCGGCCTTGAGGGCCTGCTGCTGGCGTTTGCCGGTCGCATAGTCCTCATTGGCGACGACATGTTCTAAGAAAGAGAACTGCTCATGTGCGCCCTTGCGCGCTTCCTCGTCAGCCGGCTCGCGCTCCATCAAATAGTATTGGCGCGTGATGGAGCTGTCGACATCGTCCCCTGGGAAGAGCTGAGACAGCATCACGCCGCGCACGCCGCCGCCGTCAAAGCCGGCAATGGAGATGTGCGGGAAGATGGTCCAAACGCCTGACTGCAAGGCCACGTCAGGCCATTCGTCTGGTTGGAGCTGGGTGAGGTCAATCTTCTCTTCAGAATTGGGGAAGGAGAAAATCTGCGTTGGGATGGCAACGCGCTGATGCGGTCCCCATGGGTAGAAATGCGCTCTGTTTGGGAAGTCTGCACCGAAGGTCTCTGCGTGCAGAACGGGCAAATGATAGAAATCCAAGTAGCCGTCATAGGCCACTTTCCAATTCGGCCCCGGCAGTTCCCGGCTTTCAAAGAGATGCCAGTTTTCAAAGCCAAAGGTCGCTAGGGCCTCATCATAGCCGCACAGATAATCTGAGATAGAGAGCGTTGAAGCCGGGTCCAAAGTGACCCAGATCAGCCCGGCCCGTTCCAGGCACGGGAAGGCCTTCAAGCAATTCTCCGCTTTGTCGACGACGCCAAAGTCCTGCGCATAGCCGACGCCCATCAGGGTGCCATCGTTCTTAAAGGTCCAGCCGTGGTAGCCGCAGACAAAGCGCGTCGCGTTGCCAGTGCCTTGCGCCACGGGGTTACCCCTGTGCGTACAGCTGTTGAGGAAAGCGCCGATTGTGCCATCCTTCTTGCGCGTGATCAGCACGGGCACGTCCGCCACGGTCATGGCTTTATAGCTGCCTGGCTCAGGCAACTCACAGGACGGTGCTAACATCAGCGGCAAGCGCCGAAAGACTTGGCGCTTTTCCAGCTCATAGCGCTCAGGATCGGTATAAGTGCGCGCTGGGATTTTGATGACGCTCTCGGCTTGGCGCATGGTTCCCGCTTCCCCATGCGCAATCAAATCACGCAGCTGTCCCTTTAAGACTTCCTTAGACACGCGAACACCTCATTTCCTGATACCTGGCTTGATCCAGTCGTCGCAAAGCATCGAGGCCCTGACAACACTGGTTTTAAACAGGGCGAGCGCAAACGCCTAAAAATCCAGCGGCAAGCCGATATGCTCTTTATAAATCCGATCGCGGTGCACAGTCAGTTCGGGCGCATAGGCGTCTAGCACCGTTTGATTTTCACAGTCATACAGCCCGCGAAGCTGCCCTGGCATGGGATTGACCTCATCCGCCAGCGGATCGATGATCATGGAAAAGACGGCCCAATACAGATCTGCAGCCGTGAGCTGGTCTCCAACAAGATACCCTGATTGGCTTTGCGCTAAGCACTGCGCCAATCGCTTGAGATGCGCCGCAGCATCCCGCGCGGCGGTCGTAACAGCGTCCGGCGTAAAGCCATAGAGCGCGCACAGCTGATGCTGCGCAGGCGGCAAAGAGGCATCGATTGGCGGCGGCCCGTAAATCTGCTGAAACAGCAGCAGCCGCACGCTCCACCCAAACCCATAAGGGCCGCAGATGTCAGACGCGATGCCGAGCACTTTGAAGCGGTCCGCTGGGTCATCCGGCAGCAGCGATGGTCCTTCCCCCAACCGCTCGGCCAACATGAGAATGTCCTGATAGCCAGAGCGCGGCGCCTCGTCATTATAGATGGCAATGGGCGCATTGCGCATGCCGGTCCACTCCGTCAAAGCCTCATTGGCTTCCCCAGCACGCTGTTCGACGGCGATGAACGGGACACGGCGCGCGCGCAGGACGGCTTTGGCCGCCTCGCCCCAGGGCCCAGGCACGCCGCGCGTGAGCACAAGGCGCAACCCTGAAATATCTCTGGCCTCTTCAACGCCGTAATAATGGATGCGCTCTGCCAACCTACTCTCCCTCGTTTTGTGTTGACATGCACCATCTCATGCGCAGGGCGGCAGCGCACCTGACGCTTTGCCTCGTTTTGAGCACAAAATGGCCTCGACATGCCCGTCTTCCCGGCAGGGCTGCGCCATAGTCCTATGCCATCTCAGCCTCTCACGCATCAGTAGGAGGGGATGGCTCATGGCAGCACCGAAAATCGTTTCACTTCACATTGAACTTGGCCGATGGCTGCTGCGCCTGACGCTGATTGGCGCGGCCAGCTTTGCGCTTGGCGCGCTGATGGCTGCAGCGGCCTGGGCGAATAGCGAGGGGCTGAAGCGGCTGGGCGAGATGGAAACCGGCTCGCTCATGCTTAAATCCACCACGCCTGGCCTCTATGTAGAAGCCCCGCGCGTGGCGACGGACGTGAAAATGACCATCAGCGGCCCGATCGCGCGGACCAAAATCACGCAGCGCTTTACCAACGCAAGTGAGGCCTGGGCGGAGGGCATCTATGTCTTCCCGCTGCCCGATGGCGCGGCTGTCGACACCTTGAAGATGCAAATCGGCGAGCGCTTCATTGAAGGCGTCATCGAGGAGCGCAAAAAGGCAAAGGCGATTTACGAGGCGGCCAAACGCGAGGGCAAAAAGGCCAGCCTTTTAGAACAGCAACGCCCGAACATGTTCACCAACGCCGTCGCCAATATTGGTCCCGGTGAGACGATTGTGGTGCAAATCGAATACCAAGAAACCGTGCACATGGATGCCGGCACCTTCTCGCTTCGGGTCCCACTGGTCGTAGCCCCGCGCTTTAATCCGCTGCCAGAGGTGCGCCATCAGGTCAATCTGGATACCTCCAGCGGCTGGGGCAGCGTCGACCCTGTGCCAGACAGAGAGAAGATCACACCGCCCGTGCTGCATCCTGAGGCTGGACTGGTCAATCCCGTGACGATTACGGTGGACCTCGACGCTGGCTTCCCGCTTGGCAGCGTTGCCTCCAGCTTCCACAGCATCAAGCAGCAAAGCCCGAGCGACTCCGCGCGTCTGATCACCTTGGCAGACGAAGCTGCGTTTGCAGATAGGGACTTTGAACTCACATGGACACCAGCGCCTGGCGCTGCGCCAAGCGCGGCCATGTTCAAAGAGATGATCGACGACGAGCTCTACTACCTGCTCATGATCACGCCGCAAGCCGGCGAGGCGCAAAAGCAGCAAGCCCCCCGCGATATCACCTTTGTGATCGACACGTCTGGCTCCATGCAAGGCACGTCCATTGGCCAAGCCAAACAGAGCCTGGCCATGGCCATTGGCCGGCTGGACACGCAGGCCCATTTCAACATCATTCAGTTCAACTCGCAAATGGACATGCTGTTCCACGCGCCTGTGCCGGCAACGCCCACCAATGTGGGGTTGGCGCTGGATTATGTGCGCGCCTTGGAGGCCAATGGCGGCACACAGATGTTGCCCGCGCTCTCCTCCGCTCTGCGACATCAGGCCAGCAAAGGCCGGTTGCACCAGGTGGTGTTTTTAACGGACGGCGCCATCGGCAATGAACGCCAACTGTTTGACACCATCGCTCGGGACCGCGGAAAGGCACGCCTATTTGCCGTCGGCATTGGCTCTGCGCCCAACTCCTTCTTCATGACCCGCGCGGCAGAGCTGGGCCAAGGCAGTTTCACACATATTGGTGACACAGCCCAGGTGGCCGAACGCATGGGCGCTTTGCTCACCAAGCTGGAAACGCCGGCCATGACGGACATTCAAACCGCCTGGCCAACCGGCACGAAGGCAGAAGCCTGGCCGATGCCCATTCCTGATCTCTATTTTGGGGAGACAATCGTGATTGCCGCCAAGGCCAATCGCGACAGTGGCACGGTGACCTTATCTGGCCAAGATGGCACAAGCGCTTGGGCGGCGGACCTGTCACTTGACCAAGCGGCGCTACGACTTGGCATCGGCAAAGTCTGGGCGCGCAAGAAAATCGCGTCGCTTGAGCTGCTGCGCTCATACCCCAATGCAAAGCCTGAGGAGATTGATGCGGGCATCTTGGATGTGGCTTTGACACATGGCTTAGTAAGCCGGCTGACAAGCTTGGTGGCCGTTGACACAACGCCCAGCCGCCCAAGCGATGAACAGCTGGTGAGCGCAGAGGTCCCGCTCAACCTACCTGCTGGGTGGGATTTTGAGGCTGTCTTTGGCGGCAGTGCGGACGCGGTGCCGGCCATGGCGCCCGCACCCCCTGCGCCGCTGATGCGCAAGGTGATGAACAGCCAGTCCGTTCAGCTGGCCGCCGCGCCCAGCCAGACAGGCGCCGGACTTGCCCTGCCCGCAACCGCAATCCTGTGGGAGCTGCGCGTCCTGCTTGGCATCCTCTTGCTGAGCTTGAGCGTTGCTGGCCTCATGATGCTGCGCCGCGGCCGGGCCTAACCATGCGGCGGAAAATAACAACAGCAGCGCTCGTCGCTGTTGGCCTCGCTGGGCTCTTTCTGCTCAGCGAAGGCACCTATATGAAGGCCAAAGCCGAGCTAGCACATGTCCTCCTGCAACGCGCATGGCACAAAACGCAAGCTGGCGATATGGACGCGAAACCCTGGCCTTGGGCGGATATGGCCCCGGCTTATGCGTTGGACGTTCCAGCGCGCGGGGCATCAACCATCGTGCTTGGCGATGCAAGCGGTGAAGCGCTGGCTTTTGCGCCTGGCTGGATGCCAACGACAGCCAAGCCAGGTTCGCCAGGGCTCGCCGTAATCGCTGCGCATCGGGACACGCATTTTAGTTTTCTCAAAGAGGTGACCTCTGGGGATGAAATTCGGCTCACCCACCCATCAGGCTTGGAGGATCGGTTCGTGGTGGAAGAACGCCGCATTGTATCTGCCCAAGCCTCCGGCTTAGAGCGCCATATGCAAGGCTCGTGGCTCGCGCTGAGCACATGTTGGCCTCTTGACGCTAAAACGCCAGGCGATGAACGCCTCGTTGTGCTCGCACGTAAGCTGGCGGCCTAAGCGGAGGCGCCTTCTTCAAGATCCGCGAACCAGAAAGCGCGGCAGCGCGCGGCATAGTCTTTCAAATTTTGATGCCCCTGGGCGACCGGCAAGAGCGGGGTCGCCAAGGCCTCTAGGAGCACATTTTCAACCACGGGATAGATGGCAGCGTCAAAGGCCGTCGGGCTCTCCCCAAAGTAAAAGGGCGAATCCCCAAGCGCGTGCGCCAGGGCATGCACATCCTTCTCGCCCAAGGCATAGATTTCCGCGCGCGTATGGCGCCCTATGCCATGCGCTTTCAGGTTTTTGCGCACTTCCCTGCGCGCAATGACGGGGATGAGGGAGCGCAGAACAGGCGGCAACTCAGCAAACCAAAACTCTGACATCTGCGGCCAAACCGCGTCCTCAATCCAGCGGCCATAGACCATGACCCAATAGAGTCGCTCTTCGCACATACGCGCAAGCGCATGGCCATAGGCCTTTTGCGCGTCGCTGAGATCACCATAGAATTGGGCGCCATAGGCCTCCTCTAAATGCGCTTCAATAAAGGTGCTATCGGCAATGTCTTTGCCATTATCTCGAATGAAGGGCAGCTTGGCTTTAGGGCCTTTGGTGGGATCGCCGAGTTCTTCAATCTCATAGTCCAGCCCTGCGAGCTTGAGCAGAATCTCCGCCTTCATGCAGAAAGAACTCAGGTTCGCGAGGCTATAGCCGCGCTTGTACTGCACCAAAGTGATTGCCATGTCGCCGGCCCCCTCTGCACTGAAAATTGGAAGGTTTCAAAGATGCCAAAGGACAAGCCTTCCAGCAAGCATGGAGACACGTTTTTATGACGCTACCCTTGAGCGCCCATGCTAGGGGTAGAACATGCCCGCTGCTACGCTTGAACACCTCACCACCGCCATCGCTCAGTGCACACTGTGCAATGATTTGCCTTTAGGTCCATTGCCGATCGTCCAGCTGTCCTCCAAGGCGCGGGTGTTGATCGCAAGCCAAGCGCCGGGGCGCATTGCGCATGAGAGCGGCGTGGCGTTTCAAGACCCGTCTGGCATTCGTCTGCGGGCGTGGATGGGCTTGGATGAGGAGGCGTTTTACGATCCGCGCAACGTCGCGATTTTGCCCATGGGCTTTTGCTATCCCGGCAAAGCTGGCGGCGGGGATGCGCCACCCAAACCTCTTTGCGCGCGCACCTGGCGGACACAGGCCTTAGAAGCGCTCACAGGCATCCGCATCGTGCTCATCATTGGCCGGCATTCTCTGGGATGGCACGCGCCTCATTTAAAGGCCAAACCCTTGACACAGCTCGCAAAAGAGCAACCCATGGCGCGCAATGCCGAGGGTTTTATCGGCGCGCTTTCATCGCTTGAGGAAGCCTATATCCTGCCCCATCCCTCGCCGCGCAATACGCCGTGGCTGAAGGCAAACCCATGGTTTGAAGAGCAGGTTGTCCCCACACTTCAAACCAAAATTCAGGGCGCGTTCAGGGATTAACCTACCCGCACTTTAAAGCGCAAAACGGTCTCGCCCTTGGAGGGGATCGGCACAGTGAATTTCAGCGTTTGGGCATCCTCTTCAGCCGCCGTCAAAGAGCTTTCCAGCAGCTCCGCATTGCGGCCAATCGACTGGAGAAGGTTCACCTCCACAACGCTGTCTTTCGCGTTTTTCAGCGTATATTCCATGGTGATGTCGCGGATCTCACGATTGCGCGTTTTGCTCACCAGTTTGTCCGCAACCTTCTTGGACGTGGTGGTCACATCAAAGGCCTTGCCCATGGTCAAATCCAAGTCCAAACCTTCGGCCGTGTGGTCGATGCGATCCTCGCCTACGAACTGCGCGGAGCCTTGGCTATCTTTCCCATAGATGCGCACCACGCCGCGGGGCAATGGCAGGCCTAGGTTCGATTCCTCATCGTTCGTGAATTCCAGCGCGACCGCCACGTTTTGTGGCTTTTTGACCGTGGAAAAACCCCAGCTGCGATATGTGTAGACCTTCTCGACGGGAACCTGCGCGGCTGCCATGAAAGTCACTTGTTTGGTCTGTTTATCGGCAATCGTCGTCGGCTCGGGCAGCGTATACATGTGGTAATCGCCCACAGCCTCGCGTTCAGGCATGGGCGCTGCCGCCATGGCCATCACCGCCCCTCGGCTTTCACGGTCATATTTACGCCGGTTGTCGGATACGCGGTTGACGTCGCCAGCGATGAGCTGGGTTTTCGCGTCGGTATAAGCGATCCCCGTATTGTTGGTCAGCGTAATCAGCCCTGTCAGGTCCATGCTGGTCTCATCGGCAGACAGGGAGCCCACATAGTCTGCTGACCAGCGAATGCCTTTGGTGAGATAAGCAAGCTCAATGCGTTGGTCACCAGCGCGTGCTGTATCCACCTGCATGCTCAGCGTTGGTTTGGCGCGCAGGTTTTCCGGTATTTTCTTAAAGACGATACGCCCGGGAAAGTCATCGGTGATGACTTCAATCTGGCTACCCACTTTTAAGACTGCCGCGCCGCCGTTGTTAGCGAGCAGGGTGGCATCGCGCGCTTCCATGTCGCCATCGTCATCTTCGCGGTAGAGGATGACCTCTTGTCCAACGGCTTTATTGAGCAACGCCTTTGGGCTGATCAGGTCGAAGTCAAAATTCTGCTCAATGACCCGCAGCTCCCCGGTGAGCGCGGCGGTTTGCGGCATGATGCGCGCGGAGACCTCTTCAATGGCGATCGATTGCTTGCCTGCGCTCAGGTTCACAAAGCGGCTATCGCGCACCATGGCGAGATCATTGTTATAAATGGTGATGGCCAATGCATCGCGCGCGGCGGCGGTTAGCGTGGTTTCAGCGAGGGCGGCGGTAGAGACCGTCGTCGCGAACATGGCCGCTATCAGTGCTGATTTCATGACTCTCTCCCCTGGTCAATGTGCTTTCGGCGTAACGCGAAGGTGCTTTGATTTCATGTCAAAACCAAGATGCTTTCAAGGCGTCTTTGTGCGTGATGAAGGAACCTGTCTCTCGCGTTCCCTGCGCCTAGAACGGAATGTCATCGTCAAGCGCATTGTCATCCATACCGCCGCCGCCGAGGGGGCGTGAGGCTCCTCCCCCGCCGCCGCCGCTGGCGAAGCTATCGCCGCCGCCATAGCCGCCGTCCATGGACTGGCCGCCGCCCATATTGTCGCCGCGCCCGCCAAGCATGGTCAGCTCGCCGCGGAAGCGCTGCAGGACAATCTCCGTGGTGTATTTCTCAACGCCGTTCTGGTCTTGCCATTTGCGGGTCTGCAAAGCGCCTTCGATGTAAATGGTCGACCCCTTGCGCAGATAGTTTTGCGCCACCTTGGCCAGGTTTTCATTGAAGATCACCACCCGGTGCCACTCGGTCTTCTCCCGGCGCTCGCCTGAGCTCTTATCACGCCACTGCTCTGATGTTGCCAGCGACAGGTTCACCACCGGCGAGCCATCATTGAGGGTCCGCACTTCTGGGTCGCGCCCGAGATTGCCGACGAGGATTACTTTGTTTACGCTTCCAGCCATTGGGGGTCCGCTTGTTGTTGCCTACTCACTGCAAGCGAAGATAGGCGCTGCGTAAAAGCGGTGCAATCGCCAGGACCTGCGAAGCTGTGGAGAAGTCCGCTCAAACGCGCACAAGGGAGACGCGGCCATGCGTAAAACAACCAAACAGCGACTGATCACGGGCCTCGCTGGTTTTCTGCTTTTTAGCGCGCAATCAGCGGTGCAAGAGCCAAGCGCCTTGGTGCAAGAATTTGCCGCCATCCAAGCCGGCAGCTTTACCACCGCGGAGCAAGCAGCAACCGAGCCAGGCTATGCCGTTGTGGAGGCGGAGGTGGTGCGGATATGGCCTGAGCGCAACGACGGGCTGTGGATGTATCAAGAACAAGCCATCCTGGCCGCCGGCGAGAAACTCTACAAAGACGGAAAATCCAAGCCCTACTTCCAGCGCGTCTTTCGCCTCCTGCAGATGGATGACGGGCGTTTGGTGCGCGAAAACTATGAACTGAAAGACCCGGCTGCCGTTGTGGGGGCCTATACGTCCCCCAAGCAGATGAACGCTCTCTCGCCTGAAGATTTGGTTCTAGGCGGCTGCGCCAATCAAATCGAGCGTGTGGCCAGCGGCTATTGGCGCGCGCATATTCACACCTGCCCTAACACCTATCGCGGGGCGACGCATATGACGTCCAAGTCCGTCTATACGCCAGACACATTGGCCAATTGGGATCGCGGCTTCGATGCCGCCGGCAACGTGGTGTGGGGGCCAACGTCCGGCGGCTACATCTTTAAGCGCAAGACGCGCTAAGGCGACTAGCGGCGGCGGCGACCAACTGCCACGCCGGCCAGGCCAAGAGTTAAGAGCGCGAGCGTTGCAGGCTCGGACACCTCAACAAGGCGCAGGGAGAGCCCGCCTTCGTTATCATTGAAACGGCTGTCTGGACGATAGAAGCGCACATCCTGCGCGGATGCCAAGCTGAAGAAGAAAGGCTCAGCCTTGTCGAATGCCTGCATGGCCGTTGCAAAACGCATGGACCCACTACCAACGAACACGTTGCCGAGCTCAGGCGATTCAATGAAATATGAATAGATCCAGCCGCGGCTACAGTTCTCGCCAGCGCCATCGCAGCCCGTCTCGCGGCCCCAGGCGTTCCACGCGGTGAAAGCGTCAAGAATTGGATCAACGCGGTAATCACCGGCATCGAGGCTCAAAATGACCTCGTTGTTGGGATCGGTCGAATCGATGTTGATGATGGTTGCGTTCGCTGCAACCGAGACAACCATCGCGCCCGCAACTGTGATGGCGGAAATAAACGTTTTAAACATAGAAACTCTCACTCAACTGTCGTTTAGCGAGTTACTACAAGTTCTATGCCAAAGCGTTTAAAGGCATGGTTTACATCATTTTTTTGGTCTGAAGAACATAGCCCCCCAGCAGCTATGTGGCATTTTCTGACAGGGACAGCCGGTTGCGTTCCAATGCAAGACTCTGGGAACTGGAAGCGAAACGATTACGCTTTAGACTTATGCGCCAAAACCGCTGCATTAGCTTCCCAATTCACGCCGTCAAAGGCGTTTTTGCTAACGCTGAGCTCTCGCCAGCGGTCCAAGCATCAGTAAGTGACTGCAAAGCCATCAGGGTTTGAGCGGGGGATATAAAACGACTTAACGCCGCAAGTTTTGCAAAACAGGTGCCGCGCCTGCTTTGTGTTGAAACGGTATTCACTCAGATGGTCTTCGCCTTGCAGCAAACGAAAGCGGCTTGCAGGGACAATGACATGGACGTTGCCGCTCATGACACAGATGGAGCAATTGCAGTCTTCGACGTCGATTTCCGGCGGTAAATCCACGTCAAAGCGCACCGCACCGCAATGACAACCGCCAACATATGTTTGGGTTTCAGGCATGAAAAAGGGCGGCTCCCAACGTTGGGACCGCCCATCAATCTTACGTTTGTGCGCTGAGCGCAAGGGCCGTTAGGCTTTGCGGCGGCGCGCAATGCCCATTCCGGCTAGCCCCAGGCCGAGGAGTGCAAGCGATGCTGGCTCGGCAACCTGCTGTCTGGAAGCGATACCAAAGCGGATGTTGTCAACACCTTCCACGCCGTTCCGACCGACTGAAAGGGATGACGTCAGGCGCACTTCCGTGATGAGCTCCATATCGCTCAAAAAGCCGAAGAAACTATCGGACTGGTTTGCCACAATGGTCGTGCTTTCCAGCAGCGTCATGCCTGAG
>JBCCDR010000032.1:0-13104 GCA_039030675.1 Pseudomonadota bacterium
CGTAAACCGTACCGGCTCGAAGTTCGCGACGATGGAACCACCCACTTGGCCACGTGTGCGGCTTCTCGCGTTTCGATGACCTGGCTTGTTTCATGCGCAAGCTTGGGGCTCACCGTGAAATAGCTCAGGTCAGTATACACCTTGGCAGTGATGGGGTGGTAATTGCCCGTCCCGAAATGCATATAGGTGCGCAGGCCAGCCGCTTCCCGGCGAATGACCATGGACAGCTTGGCATGGGTCTTCAGCTCAATAAAACCATAGACGACTTGTACGCCTGAGCGTTCTAAGTCCCGGGCCCATTTGATGTTTTGCTCTTCATCAAAGCGTGCTTTGAGCTCGACGACGGCTGTCACGGCCTTGCCGGCCTCCGCCGCATCTTGCAGCGCGCGGATGATGGTCGATTGCTTGCCAGCGCGGTACAGCGTTTGTTTGATGGCGATGACGTCGGGGTCCTGCGCGGCTTGCTGCAGGAAATTCAACACAATATCGAAGCTCTCATAGGGGTGATGGACCACGATGTCCTTCGCCCGAATGGCCGCAAAACAGTCCCCGCCATGATCGCGCACACGCTCAGGCGAGCGCGGGCGATAGGGCTTGAAGACCAGCTCAGGGCGGTCATCCACAATCAGCTGGGATAGGTCGTTGATGCCCAGAATGCCGGGGACTTCAACAACATCGCGGTCATCCACTTCAAGCTCGCGGATCACAATGCGCTTTAAATTCGCAGGCATGGGCGCTTGGACTTTCAGGCGAATGACGTTGCCTCGGCGGCGGCGCTTGAGCAGCGTTTCAAAAACGCGGACCAGGTCTTCTGCTTCTTCCTCCACCTCGATATCGCTATCGCGGATAACGCGGAAGGCGCCGTGGGAGATGACCTCATAGCCGGGGAACAGCCGGTCTAAAAACAAGGTCAGCAGGCTTTCGAGGGACACAAAGCGGATAGGATCGCCTGGCAAACGGACAAAGCGGCTGACCTTAGGCGGCAACGGCAGCAGCGCGCTCAGCGCCATGCGGTCCGACGTGCGGCGCAGCTCCAGCACCAGAGAGAAACCCAAATTGGGAATGAAAGGGAACGGATGGGCCGGGTCAATCGCCAGCGGCGTGACCACGGGGAAGAGCTGCTGGAGGAAATACTCTTCCAGCCAGGCTTTATCGGCTTCGGTCACATCCTCGGGACGCAAAACCTGGATATCTTCGCGCGCCATCTCCTGGCGGAGCGCCTCCCAGCACCTTTGCTGATTGGCCAGCAGGCTTTGCGTTGCCTCGTTGATATCATCGAGTTGCTGCGTGGGCGTGCGGCCATCGGCGCTGAGCGCATTGATGCCCGCCTCCACTTGGCTTTTCAGGCCCGCCACACGGACCATGTAAAACTCATCCAAGTTACTGCCGGAAATGGCGAGAAAACGTAGGCGTTCGAGCAGCGGATGGGCCGTATTAGCCGCTTCCTCGAGCACCCGCTCGTTGAATTTCAGCCAACTGAGCTCTCGGTTGAAAAACCGATCGGCTGGCTTTGGGAACTGGTCAGCCCAGCTTGCCAATTCTGCGCCGTCTGCGTCCAATGGCATATCGCCCATCGGCTTTGTCCTTGCCTCAATCTGTTCAAACCCGCTGAATAGCAGGTCAAATTTGCTATCTTATGACGCTCTACCAGCCCATGACTTTGCGCGCCAGAGCGGGGCTTATTTTCACTTTGTCAGCGAGCGCTGCCTCATTGAGCGCTTCAACGCAGGTCAGCGCGCCGGTAAAGCTACGCTCAATGCGCGTTGCGAGGTAGTCTATCACCGAAGGCGCTGGCAGGACACCCAAGTCATTAAAATGCTGCGCGAGGATATGTTTGAGAAGCAAATCATCAGGTTCATCAACGCTGACGCTTACCATGGCGGCCAAACGCGACTTCAAATCGGCCAGCTGGGTGGGCCAAGCATTTGGCGCCGTGCGCGCCGTGATCAGCAAACTGCCCTTCTCTTCACGCACGCCGTTGATGATGTGAAACAACGCTGCTTCCTCGTCAGGCAGCACCGGGGCACCGTCAATGACCACATGGGGGTGAGCGCGCCAGTCTATGCCGTCCAGCCCCCCGGGCGTAAAGACCTCAGCATTTGCAACAGAGGCATGGGCGTGCGCGAGATGGCTTTTGCCGCAGCCCTGCGGACCCAACAAAATCAGCGTCTGCTGTGGCCAGTTCGGCCAGCGCTCGAGCTGGCTAACAGCTGCGCGGTTGCTGTCACTGATAATGAAGCTGTCATAGCTGAAACGCTTGGGCCAGTGCAGCGCAAGCGGCAGTTGCTTTGCCATCATGCCTCGTCACGCGCAGGAGCGGGAAATTCGTCTGCCATGGGCGGCGGCGTTCGGCCATAGAAATCGCTTTTGAGGTATTGAGTAAGGCCGAAGCGCAGCAGGACGGCGACAATGGCGGCGAAGGGCACAGCGATCAAAATACCGACAAATCCCATCAGCTCAGCGCCTGCCAGTACGGCAAAAATCACCCACACATCGTCCAGGCCAACACGCTGCCCAACCAGCCGCGGCGTCAAGATATTGCCCTCCAGCAGCTGCACAGCCACATGAATGCCCAGAATGGAGCCGAGGCGAATCCAATCATCGCCAAACTGGCCAAAGCCGACCAAAAGCGCCAGCAAAGAGCCCGTCAGCGGACCAATGTAGGGAATGAAGCACAACAGCGCTGCAATGATGCTAAGCACAATCGCATAATCGAGCCCGATGACCGACCAACCGATGGCATAGAGCGTGCCCATAATGCTGGCGACCAACAACTGGCCGCGGACGAAACCCGATAGAGCACCATCGACCTCTTTCGCCAGAGCGCGAATGGTCGTGTGGTGCTCTCGCGGCAGCCAACTGTCGATATGCGACACCATATAGTCCCAATCGCGCAGCACATAGAAGGCGACCAGCGGCGTGAGCAAAAGCAGCGACAGAACGTTAAAAACCTTCAGAGACCCAGAAATAAAGCGCGTGACCGTATCACCGGCAATCCCGGCGATCTTGCCGGCATAGTCTTCCGCAAAGCCTTTCACGCGCTCTTGGCCGGCCTGCTCCAGCAGCCGGTCAATGAAGACCCTCAAGTCGTCAATATATTGGGGGAGATACTTGGCAAGCGCGCCGATCTGCTCCGTCACCAAGGGCGCGAGAAGCACCACAAAGCCGATGATGAAGATAAAAAAGGAGACCAAAATGACGCCCACAGCCGCCCAGCGGGCAAAGCCAATCGTTTCAAGCCTGTCGGCCACCGGATCAAACAAATAGGCGATGGCGAGCCCAGCCACAAAGGGCAGCAAGATGCCTTTGACGGCAGACACAAAAACACAAAACAGAATAAAAACAGCGGCCGGAATGGCCCAACGCGGCCATGTCATGGCGCAGTCACCTCATCATCAAATGGCAGGTTTTGGCCGCCATCTTGCCCCTCTTCTTGCGGCACTGGCGCCTCGCCCAGTTCCCATGGCGGAACGCTTATATCCAGCAGCGGGTTGCTGGACGCCTCATATTGCATGCGTTCGGCCTCCATTTGCTGCTGCAGCGGATCGACAAAAGCGCCGATTTCACCTTCTTGGTCTGCAGAGTACTGCAGCGCTTCACGCTCTGTCATAGCTCTGACCAGCCACCGATTCTCCCCTTCATCCACCAACCGCAACCCGCGCACAGCGAAAGTCTGTTCCAGCGCATCAAAACTGCCAAAAAAACGTGCAGTAATATCGGCAGAGCTGAGCGAGAGGGAGGGTATGCGCACATTGCGCAGCCGCCGCGAACCGCTCAACACATCCCGCATGGCCCGCCAGCGTTCAGCGCCGTCAAACTGCGCGGAAATGCGGACCGGTCGCACTTGGGAAAACTCCACAAGCAGCTGGCGCTTCCACAGCGCAGAGAGCTCATCATTGATGCGCGCAATGGCACGTTCAAGCATATCTTGCGGGCTTTCACCCACTATCTGCGCCAACGAGAACGTCATGAAAGGCGTTTGCCCAGGGCCCCTGCGCACGTCAAAATCGCCCTTATAGCGGCGGCTTGCGATATCAAAGCGAATGTCCGCAAAGGCCAGCAAAATATCGCGGGCCTGCTGAAATGTGATGAGGTCAATCAACGCCTTAGGTTCTGCCTGCCGGGCCGAGACGGCCGATACATGGCGCCGATAAGCGGCCCCGCTTTGCGGCAAAACATAATCAATCAAACTTGATGCGCGCGTTGCCGAGCGCTGCCAGGCAATCAGCCAAACATTATCCGGGCTATCAAGCTGGGTTATCCCGCCATAGTGCGCCACCGGCACCAAAGAGATGGGCGGCGTTTGCGAATCTGTGAAGGTCACATTCAGCCGCTCGAGCAGAGCTGGCAGCTTTTCCTCATCAAACGTGACCGACAACGCTGCCACATAGCGGGTCGCGGAGCTCTTCTCGTCTGTCACATCAATGGCCCGCACCAAATCAGCTAATTCTGCGTTTGTCAGCGCTGGCTCCAGCGACAAATCTTCTTCCGCCACTAGCTTTTTAAAAATCTGCGAGAAAGCGATTTGCCTGGATTGCGCGATTGCACTGTCGCGCGCTGCGGCCGCTGAGCTGGCGGTCACATCAACGGGCACATAATTGATGGTGAAGATGGAGCGCACTGGCGGCGCATCTTGAGCGTGCGCAGGCACAGCAAGCCACAGACTTATAAGCAAAGCCATGGCGGCGCTGAGGGCGAAGAAAAAATCGGTGGCGCGAAGCATGTTGAGACCTTAGGAAAAGTGGCGCGCGGGCGCAAAGGTCTTTGTGGCTTGCCCGGCATCAAAAACACGCCTGCATGACGGTCAGGGCGGAAATAGGGCAAAGGACGCTGCATTGTCGAAAACTGGCGATAACAAACCCCCACTGACCTACGCCGATGCTGGGGTTGATATCGAGGCTGGCAACCAATTCGTTAGCGCTATTGGCCCTCTTGCAAAGTCAACCCAGCGGCCCGGCGCCAATGTATCCTTAGGCGGCTTTGCAGGCCTTTTCGACACCAAAGCCGCAGGCTATGAAGACCCACTTTTGGTCGCCGCAACAGATGGTGTGGGCACCAAGCTCAAACTGGCCATCGACACCGGCGTGCATGACAGCGTGGGCATCGACTTGGTGGCCATGTGCGTGAATGATTTGATTGTCCAGCGCGCTGAGCCATTGTTTTTTCTCGACTATTTCGCGACCGGAAAGCTGTCGGGTGATGTGGCTGAAGCCGTCGTCAAAGGGATTGCCGAAGGCTGCAGGCAAGCTGGCTGCGCGCTGATTGGCGGCGAAACCGCTGAGATGCCGGGCATGTATGGCGATGGCGATTATGACTTGGCCGGCTTTTCCGTCGGCGCCGTGGAACGCAATGCGGCTGAAAACGTTCCGGCGATTTGCGAAGGCGATATCATCTTAGGCCTGGCCTCCAGCGGCGTGCATTCCAATGGTTTTTCGCTTGTGCGGAAGGTGTTGGACCGCGAAGGGCTTAGCGTGCAGGACCCCGCGCCCTTTGCGCCGGGGCAGAGCCTGGGCGAGGCCTTTTTAACGCCAACACAGATTTATGTGCGCGCCCTCATGCCAGGCTTGAAGGACGGCACCGTGAAGGCCATGGCGCATATCACGGGCGGCGGGCTGCTTGAGAACATCCCGCGCGTCATGCCAGGGGGCCTGACGGCGAATATCGATGCAAGCGCCTGGTATCTCCCGCCCGTCTTCACCTGGCTGCGCGAGCGCGCAGCCCTGCCGCCGGCGGAACTCCTCAAGACCTTCAACTGCGGCATTGGCATGGCCGTTATCGTGAGCGCTGACGAAGCAGCTGGGTACCGCACCCAAATCGAAGAGGCTGGCATCGCGAGCCATATCATCGGACAGATTGAAAAGGGCGATGCAAGCGTCACCATCGCCGGGCGGGCTGGCCATTGGGGCTATACAGAGGCTTGGCAGGTGGCCGGCTGATGGCAAAGCTGCGGGTCGCCGTGCTCATTTCCGGGCGCGGCAGCAATTTACAAAGCCTCATCGATGCATGTGCGCAGCCGGATTTCCCAGCGGAGATTGTCCTCGTTATCTCCAATCGTCCTGGCGCCTATGGCCTGGAGCGCGCCCAAAAGGCGGGGATTCCAGCGGTGACGCTGGACCATAAGGCCTATGCTAGCAAAGCAGACTTTGAAGCCGCTATCGATGCAGCGCTTGCTGAGGCAAATGTAGAATTGGTCTGCCTGGCTGGCTTTATGCGCTTGCTCAGCGCAGACTTTGTGCGTCGCTGGGAGGGCCGGATGATTAACATCCACCCATCGTTGCTGCCCTCCTTCAAAGGCCTGCACACCCATCGGCAAACACTCGACGCTGGCGTCAAAATCGCTGGTTGCACGGTGCATTTTGTGGTGCCCGAAATGGACGCAGGGCCCATTATCGTGCAAGCGGCCGTCCCGGTCTTACAGGGCGATGACGAGGACGCCTTGGCCGCACGCGTCCTTTCACAAGAGCACCAGATTTATCCCAGTGCCCTAAAATGGATAGCCGAAGGACGCGTTCAGATTGTTGATGGCCGCGTCCAAATCGATGGTGCACGCAGCGATACCGAAGCGCTGCGCATGCCTGGATTGGCAGAGTAAAACCGTCACCCTGAACTTGATTCAGGGTCTGGTTAGAGGGTTCCGCGGAAAGAGGCCCTGAATCGCGTTCAGGGTGACGGCATTAGCCGACGATTTCGCGCTCGGAAAAGAAGAAGCGGATTTCGATGTCAGCATTTTCCGGGCTGTCTGAACCGTGGACAGAATTGGCTTCGATATTCTCAGCAAAGGTTTTGCGGATGGTGCCTTCGTCGGCCTCGGCCGGGTTGGTGGCGCCCATGACTTCGCGGTTTTTCAGGACGGCATTCTCGCCTTCCAGGACTTGCACGACGACCGGGCCTGACGTCATGAAGGCAACCAGGTCGTTAAAGAACGGACGCTCTTTATGGACGCCGTAAAAGGCTTCTGCGTCCGCCTTGCTCATGTGAATGCGCTTTTGCGCGACGATGCTGAGGCCAGCGCCTTCCAGCATGGCGTTGATTTTGCCCGTCAGATTGCGGCGGGTGGCGTCTGGTTTGATGATGGAGAAGGTGCGTTGCATGGCTTTGATGTCCTTAAACTCGAAAATCAGTGTGAAATTAGCGCGGCTTATAGACATTTGCGCATGGCTCGCGCAATGGCTTTTCCCGCGGCGCAAAATAAGGCACAAGGCCGGCGATGATACGCTTTGACAACATCCACTTCAGCTACAGCGGCAAACCTGTGCTCACGGGCGCCAGTGCGGCTTTGCCAAACCAGGCGAAAGTAGCCTTGGTCGGGCCCAACGGCGCTGGCAAATCAACATTGCTGAAGCTCATTGATGGCACGCTGCACGCGGCCCAGGGCGACCTGGAGGTGCCCAGCCGGGTGCGCTTGAAGCGCTTGGAACAATCCATCCCCGACCCCAGTCTGACCGTCCTAGATGTCGTCATCCGCGCGCATGATGAGCTCTATAAACTCCGCCGTCTCGTCGAAGACCATAGTCAGGACCCTGACGTTCTAGCAGACGCGCATAGCCGGCTCTATGAGCTGGGCGATGGCGCTGCGGATGCCAAAGCAGCCAGCATTCTCTCCGGCCTTGGCTTTTCAACCAGCGACCTCAGCCGGCCCATCGGCGATTTCTCCGGCGGCTGGCAAATGCGCGCGTCTTTAGCCGGCATCTTGTTTGCCGAGCCTGACTATATGCTGCTCGACGAGCCCACCAACTATCTCGACTTGGAAGGCGCGCTGTGGCTGGAAAATCATCTGGCCAGCTATCCGCGCGGCTGGGTGCTCATCAGCCATGACCGCGATATGCTTTCCACTGCGCCCAGCCACATCCTGCACATGTCCGGCGGCAAGACGACACTATATACGGGACAATATGAGCGCTTCCTGGCCCAATGGTCCGCCCGCAAGGCCCAGACGGAAAAAGAAGCGGCCAAGCTCGCTGCCAAAAAAGCGCATATGGAGAAGTTCGTCGAACGCTTCCGCGCCAAGGCCAGCAAAGCCAAGCAAGCCCAAAGCCGCCTGAAAGCGCTGGAAAAGCTGGGCTCAGTCGAGACTTTCAACGAAGATGGCACCGTCGAATTCACCCTCCCCCAAATTGCGCCGCTGCCGCCGCCCATCATCACGCTGGAAGGCGCCAGCGCTGGCTATGAGCCAGGCAAACCCGTCATAAAAGACATGTCCCTGCGCATTGACCAGGACGACCGCATCGCCCTGCTCGGCCCCAATGGCCGCGGCAAATCCACCTTTGCAAAGCTTCTCTCAGGGCAATTGAGCGCCATGGGCGGCAGCGTGCGCCGGGCCTCAAAGCTCAAAATTGGCTTTTTCACCCAGCACCAAGTGGATGTCCTTGATAGCGAGGCCTCCCCACTCACCCTGCTGGCCCGGCATCTGCCGGACTTGCCGCCCGCCAAGCTGCGGGCCCGGCTTGCCCAATTCGGCTTTGATGCGGATATGGCCGAGCGGCCCTCAGGCACCCTCTCCGGCGGCCAGCGCGCAAGGCTGCTCTTCGCCATCATCTGTGCGGATAATCCGCAAATGCTCATCTTAGATGAGCCCACCAACCACTTAGACATCGCCAGCCGAGAACACCTCGCCCGAGCGATCAGCGCCTATGAAGGCGCAGTGCTCATCATCAGCCACGACCGCAGCCTGGTCGACATGTGCGCTGACCGCCTGTGGGTGGTGGAAGACCAAACCGTCAAACGCTTTGACGATTCCCTCGACGCCTATCGCAAAAAGGTCCTGCAAGGCGACACCGCGCAAAAAGCAGACAAATCCCAACTCTCCGCCAGCGAACGCAAAGCCCAGCGCAAAGAAGCCGCCCAGCGCCGCAAATCCCTCGCCCCCCTGCGCATCGCCGTGAAGGAGACGGAAAGGGCGATGGAAGCGCTGTCCCTCAAAACAGAGCAACTACGCACCAAGCTCGCAGACCCCGCTCTTTACGACAGCGCAGACCAGAGCAAAGCCATCGCCCTGCAAAAAGACCTGGGAACACTAGAAACCCAGCTCGCACAGGCAGAAGAGGCCTGGATGGCCGCCACCGAGCGTTATGAAGCCGCTATGGCCGAGGCGGAAGCGGCATAGCTTCCACAGTCATTCCTGTGCTTGTCACAGGAATCCATTCCTGAGCATTTGAGCCATGGTGGCAGGCTCTGGAATGGATCCCGGATCAAGTCCGGGATGACGAGAGTGTTTTAAAAGAACGCCTGCAGCCCCGTCTGGGCACGGCCTAAAATGAGCGCGTGAATGTCGTGCGTGCCTTCGTAGGTATTCACGGCTTCTAAGTTCATGACGTGGCGGATGACGCCGTATTCGTCGGAGATACCGTTCCCGCCGTGCATGTCGCGGGCGACGCGGGCGATGTCGAGGGCTTTGCCGCAGTTGTTGCGTTTAATGAGCGAGATGGCTTCGGGTGCCAGCTTCTTCTGGTCCATCAAACGGCCAGCGTGCAGGGCAGCAGACAGGCCAAGAGTGATCTCAGTCTGCATGTCGGCCAGCTTCTTCTGGAACAGCTGGGTTTGCGCCAATGGCTTATTGAACTGCGTGCGATCGAGGCCATATTGGCGCGCTGCGTGCCAGCAATATTCCGCCGCGCCCATGGCGCCCCAAGCGATGCCGTAGCGGGCGTTGTTGAGGCAGCCGAAAGGTCCGCCCAGACCGCGCGCGCCGGGCAAGAGGCGATCAGCGGGGATTTCCACATTGTCGAGTACAATTTCGCCCGTCAGGCCGGCGCGAAGGGAGAATTTGCCTTCAATCTTCGGCGCGGACACGCCCTTATCGCCTTTCTCAACCACGAAGCCGCGGATGACGTCTTTACCGTCTTCCTCATGCTTCGCCCAGACGACGAAGACATCAGCTATTGGAGAGTTAGTAATCCACATTTTCGCGCCGTTCAGCACGAAGCCTCCATCTACGTCTTTAGCGCGGGTCTTCATGCCAGCGGGATCAGAACCTGCGTCTGGCTCGGTGAGGCCAAAAGCGCCCACATATTCGCCGGTGGCGAGCTTAGGCAAATAGGCCTCTTTTTGGGCTTCCGTGCCGTAGGCGTAAATGGGCCACATCACGAGCGAGGATTGCACAGAGAGCGCAGAGCGATAGGCGCTGTCCACACGCTCGACTTCGCGGGCGATGAGACCATAGGCCACATAAGATGTGCCAGCGCAGCCATAGCCATCAATCGTCGAGCCAAGCAGGCCCAGTTCACCGGCTTCTGTCATGATTTCTGGATAGAAAATCTCATGGCGGTTGCCTTCCAGCACCCGCGGCATCAGCTTTTCTTGGCAGTATTGATGCGCCGTGTCCTTAACGAGGCGCTCTTCTTCCGTGAGTTGCTCATCCAGCAAAAGCGGGTCTTCCCACTTAACGCTCGGCCATTTGGGCGCAACGACTGTCTCGGCAGCCACAATTTTTTCCATGGCGGTCATAATCAGGTCCTCTCAGGATATCTTAAGCGTCGAACGGGACGACGGCGGTTGTTTCCATTTCTATTTTAGCAGCGGGCTCGACCAAACCAGCGACGATGACGCAGGCCATGGCGGGGTAATTATAGCCCATAATGTCTTTCCAGATGCGGCCCATCTCGCGCAGGGCGCCGTTATATTCCTCGCGGTCCGTGATGTACCAGGTCATGCGCACGACGTGTTCAGGGCCGGCATTGGCTTCGTTTAAAACGGCGACGGTGTTTTTCAGGCACTGCTCATATTGCGACAGGAAATCATCGCCAACGAACTGGAAATCCTCATCCCAGCCAATGAGCCCTGCCACATAGACTTGCCGGCCCACCGCTTCCATGCCGTTGACATAGCCTTTGGGGCGCTGCCATCCTTCCGGCAGCAACACTTTGTGGATAGTGGGGCGCTGTTTATCTTGTTTCATGACGCCTTACGTTCCTCCTGTGAAAGGCCAGCAAGCAGTCCTTGCCGTAAATCATCGGGCCATGGCTGAGGGCTGTGCTCTTCAGCCTCCGTGCAGACCAGCACGGATTGGAATGTGACATAGCTTTCGCCATCAACAGTCACATCGGTGGTGAGTTTAAGCGACGTACGCCCCACATGGGTGACGTAGATATTGAAATCCGCCGGATCGCCCAGCCGCAGCACCTTTTTAAAGGCCACATGCAAATCCACTGTGGGCGAGCCCATGGACAGCGAGCCATGCATGCGGCTGAAGGGATAACCGAGCGAGCCGAAATAGTCTTCGATGGCTTGGTTGAGCAGTTCCATGGCGCGCGGATAGAAGATGATCTTCGCTGGGTCGCAATGGCCAAAGCGGATCTCTTGCCGGACCGTGAAAGCGGGCGCGCTCATTACTGGGCCGCCTCCTGGTGCGCCACTTGCGACGCGGAAAATTGGTCAAGCAGCTGGCGTGCAATTACCACGCGCTGCACCTCGCTTGCACCTTCATAAATGCGCAGCGCGCGGATTTCGCGGTACAGGCTTTCCACCATCTGGCCATGCACAACGCCAAGGCCGCCATGCATTTGCAAGGACTTGTCGATGACTTCCTGCGCGGTCTCTGTGGCGTGCAGTTTCGCCATGGCCGCCTCGCGGGAGTTGCGCCGGCCCATGACATCGCGGGTCCAGCCTGAGCGGTAAATCAAGAGGGCTGAGGTATCGACCTTGAGCGCCATTTCCGCCAGGTCAGCCTGGACGACGGGTTGCTGCACCAGCTCCTTGCCAAACAGCTTGCGCGATGTTGTACGCTCCAGCGCTTCTTCCAGCGCGCGGCGGGCGAAGCCAAGGCCAGCCGCGCCCACGGTTGTCCGGAAAATATCCAGCGTACCCATGGCGGCCTTAAAACCCGCGCCTGGCTGCGCAATCAGCTTGTCTTTAGGCACAACCATGTCGGTGAACGTGAGTGTCGCCAGCGGATGCGGCGCCATCACATGAATGCGTTCAGCAACCTCCAGGCCGGGCGTATCAGCATCCACAATCATGGCAGAAATACCGCGTGCGCCCGGCGCCTCGCCAGTGCGGACAAACAGCGTGTAGAAGTCGGCGATCCCGCCGTTGGAGATATAGGTTTTCGCGCCATTCACCACATAATGGTCGCCGCAGTCCTCAGCAGAGGAGTCCATGGCAGCGACGTCTGAGCCGGACGCCAATTCTGTCAGCGCAAAGGCGGCGCAATAGCTGCCATTCGCCACGCGCGGCAAATAGGCCTGCTTCTGCGCCTCAGTTCCCGCTACTGTAATCGTACCGGAGCCTAGGCCCTGCATGGCGAAGACGAAATCCGCCAGGCCGGAATAGCGGCCAAGCGTTTCGCGGATCAGACACAGTGAACGCACATCGAGCTCATCCAGCGCGCCGCCATAGGCCTTGGGAACGGCGTAGCGCAACCATCCACCCTTGGCGAGCAAGCTCAAAAGATGGCGGCACTGCCCATCCACATCCTCTTCGCTATGCCCCAATGGCGCAATCTCGCGCTGGCACCACTCATCCAACCTGCGAGCCAAGTCGCGGTGGCTATCGTCGAAAAACGGCCAGTCGAGGAAGGTCGTGTCAATCATTTGAACCTCCGTCGTCCTGAACTCGATTCAGGACCTCTCACCGCACTATGCGCAGCTTGGGTAACAAGACCCTGAATCAAGTTCAGGGTTACGGATTTCGGAGAATGCATCATCAATCCCCTTCAAAAACCGGTTTTTCTTTGGCGACAAAGGCATGATAAGCGCGCGCGAAATCTTTGGTTTGCATGCAAATGGCTTGGGCCTGGGCTTCCGCTTCAATGGCTTGCTCCAGCGTCATGGCCCATTCCATATTCAGCTGGTTCTTGGTCATCGCGTTGGCAAAATTCGGCCCTGCCACAAGGCGCGCTGCCCAGCTTTGCGCTTCAGCCATGAGCGCCTCAGCGTCCACGACCTTATTGAAGTAGCCCCAGCGTTCGCCTTCTTCCGCACCCATGGAGCGGCCAAAAAACAGCAGCTCGGAGGCACGGCCTTGCCCGATGATGCGCGGCAGGATTGCGCACGCGCCCATATCGCAGCCTGCCAGCCCCACCCGATTAAACAGGAAGGCAACCTTTGCTGAAGGCTCAGCCAAACGGATATCAGACGCCATGGAAATGATGGCCCCTGCCCCGGCACA
>JBCCDR010000033.1:0-13014 GCA_039030675.1 Pseudomonadota bacterium
CCTAATGCGAGGGTAATGTAAAGCCTGGCGATATTGGCAAAGACAGTAATGAGCGGGGACACGTAGGCATGAGCAACAGCACTATCAGCAGCCAAACCTATGATTTGCTGGTGATTGGCGGCGGCATCAATGGCGTTGGGATCGCCCGCGATGGCGCTGGGCGCGGCCTGAAAACATGCCTGGTGGAAATGAACGATCTGGCCAGCGCCACCTCCTCCTGGTCCACCAAACTCATCCACGGCGGGCTGCGCTATTTAGAACAATATGAATTCAAGCTGGTGCGCGAAAGCTTGATTGAACGCGAAATCCTGCTCAACGCCGCGCCGCATTTGATTGAACCCCTGCGCTTTATTCTGCCGCATCACCGCGGGCTGCGCCCAGCCTGGCTGTTGCGGCTTGGCCTCTACCTTTATGACACGCTCGGCGGACGCCGCCTGCTTCCGCCTACGAGCAAAATCGACCTGAAATCAGGTATCTACGGCATGCCCCTGAAGGCAGAATATGCCCGCGGCTTTGAATATTCAGATTGCCGCGCCGATGATGCACGCCTTGTGGTCGTTAATGCCCAGGATGCCGCCGAGCATGGCGCGGATGTTTTAACCCGCACCAAGTTTGTCGGCGCAAAGCGCGATGGCGCGATATGGCGCGTCACCATCTCCATGGACGGAAAGAAACAAACGCTGACGACCCGCGCGATTGTGAATGCGGCCGGGCCATGGGTCACGTCCATCTTCGATAACATCGAGGGTGCTGAACCGGCCAAAGGTCTGCGCCTGGTCAAAGGCAGCCACATCTTCACCAAGCAGCTCTTCGACCATGAAAAGGCATATATCTTTCAGCACAAAGACAAGCGCGTGGTCTTCGCCATCCCCTATGGCAATGACCTCACCTTAGTGGGCACGACCGACGAGCCCTATGAAGGCGACCCCTCCAAAGCGGCCATTTCAGAGGAAGAGACCACCTATTTGCTCGAAGCGGTCTCGCAATATTTCAAGCGGCCCGTCACACAAGACGATGTGGTCTCCACCTATTCTGGCGTGCGCCCGCTGTTCGATGATTTGAGCAAAGACACCGCCGCCAAAGTGACGCGGGACTATGCGTTTGACTTGCAAGGCGAGGAGGGCCAGGCGCCGCTCTTGTCCGTTTATGGCGGCAAGCTGACCACATACCGCAAGCTGGCCCTCGACGCACTTAACACACTGCGTGATCATCTGCCGGAGATGGGCCGCTCTTGGACAAAAGAGGCCCCCTTGCCAGGCGGGCGCATGGGCTATGAAGGCATGGCGGAATGGCGCACAGACATGCGCTCGAAATATGGCTTTCTGCCCGAGGCAGCGCGCGAGCGCATGATTTCCGCCTATGGCTTCCGCCTCACGCGGGTGCTCGGCAACGCCGTTAACCGGGAAGATTTAGGCCAAAGCTTCGGCGGCGAGCTCTATGAAGCAGAACTGCGCTATATGCGCGATGTGGAATGGGCCCGCACGGCCGAAGACGCGCTCAACCGCCGCTCCAAACTCTATCTGGTGCTATCCGAAGACGAGCAAAAAGCCGTACAAGCCTGGTTCGACGCCAACCCAGTCGAAACCGCCCTCGCGGCATAGCGAGGCTGCATAAGAAAAGCCCCAGGCGGCTCGTTAGAGCAGCGCCTGGGGCTCTATCATCCTCCCCAGGATGAAACCTCTTTCTAATTGAAGTTCGCGCGGAACTGCAAACCAAAGGTGCGCGGCTCGTTCACAAAGCCGGTGTTGTTGTTAAAGTCGATCGCACCTTTAGGATTGTCTTCGTTGGTTACATTGCGCGCGAACACGGCGAACTCATATTTGCCGTTTTGATGGCGATAGCCCGCTTTCACGCCGCCCTCGAAGGTATTGTTGGAGAAGAATTCGAGGGATTCGTACAGCGGGAAGCGAGTACGGCCCTGCAAGAACCAATCCGTCTGGAAGAACACGCTTCCCTCGTCACTGATAGGCTGTTCATAGTTCAACGTCGCATAGAGCGTATAGTCAGGCGCCTGCGGGAAGGAATTGCCATCAATGAGTGCGCGGCCATCGGCGTTCAGTGGGTTTGTGACCGTACACTGCGCGCAAATGCCCACAGCCAAATCTTCATCGTTCAGCTCAGTCTCATTCCACGCAACGCCCAGAGTACCACTGAGATAATCATTAAAGACAAAGGTTGCATCTGCCTCAATCCCGTAGCCCACGCCTTCTTCTGAGTTCAAGAGCTGGATGAAGTTCCCTTCACCTCCTGCGGCTGTGAGCTGCAGGCCTTTGACCTTGTAGTAGAAGGCAGCGACGTTCAGACGCAAACGGTTGTTAAACAACTCAGATTTTGCACCTGCTTCATAAGACATAACCGTCTCTGAATCCGCTGCGGACGGAGCGCCAAAGAACGCAATGTCCCGCCCTTGGATAGACGGTGCCCTAAAGCCCCGCGCAATACGCGTATACAGATTAACGTCGTCGTTGACCTGATAATTTAGCGCCAGGTCCCAGGTGATTTTCTCATCGGAAACGGTCACATCAGCGACGGGGAAGTTGGTTGCGATCCCTTGGAGCTCTTTGTCATCCTCGGTGTAGCGAACACCCGCTGTAACGGTGAGTTGTTCCGTTAAGTCATAGGCGGCTTGGCCAAACAGCGCCCAACTTTCGTTGGTCTGGCGCACCGTGCTCGGCGGCGCAAAACCGGGATCAGTCGTGACTTGCAGGTCGCTGTCAAAATAGAAGAAACCCACCTGCCATGTCAGCGCCTGATCATCGTCACTGGCCAGCCGCAACTCTTGCGTAAACTGGTCAAGGTCGTCGACATCATCACGGGTGTCGCTGGGGAACGGAATGAAGCCAGGGTTTGAAACAGGCTCCTCTCCGGAGAAATCGATTGTACCGCCATCAATATCACCGCGACTGAAGCCGCTTGTGGTTTCAAAGGCAGTGATAGAGGTGAGCGTAATGCCGTCAAAATCATATGACAGCTCTAAATTTGCGCCCCATCCATCATAGGCTTGCGGGTTGCTGTCGCCATTCTCGGTTCCGCCGTCAAAGAACACGGTTTCACGGTCGAAGTTCTCATTGAGATCGTTGGAGCCTGGCGTGAAAATGTTCGCGCGGAAGGTCGCGGAGGTGCCTTCAAGATCACGATAATGGAACCGGGCCAACGCTTCGAAATTATCGGTTGGTTTCAACAGAAGCTGCAGGCGCGTTGCAAACTCGCGAAAACCGCCAAGGGCGTTGTCTTCACCGGTCGTTGCATTATCAATAAAGTCGTCGCGGCGCTGTACGAGACCCGACAGGCGCACGGCCACTTTGTCGTCAACCAACGGGCCGGAAAACGCGCCCTCTGCCGTGAGGGTATTGCGGTTACCATAAGACAGAGAGCCATAGCCTTCCGGCTCAAAGGTCGGGCGGCGGGTGGTGAATTTGACGATGCCGGCGGGCGTGTTGCGGCCGAAGAGTGTGCCTTGCGGGCCTTTGAGGACCTCGACGCGGTCGACGTCAAACACGGGTGTTGATTTCAGCACCACGTTTTCAAGCACCACATCATCCACGATCACGGAGACGGGCTGGGAGGCGGCCAAATCAAAGTCCGTATTGCCAAGGCCGCGGATGTAAAAACGCGGCGCGACACGGCCGTTGGAGGATTCGATATTCAGCGATGGGATGCGTGCGGACAGAGCGCGGATGTCTTCGCCAGAGACGAACAGGTCGCGCATACGCTCACCCTTGAGCGTGTTCACGGTGATCGGCACTTCCTGCAGGTTTTCTGTGCGGCGCTGGGCCGTAACGAAAATGACTTCAAGGCCGCTGGCGTCTTGCGCCAATGCGGCGCCTCCGCCCCAAACACTGCTTGCGATCGCAGCGACGCTGACGCCCTTTATAAATTGTCCACGCATGGCCGATTGGCCTCCTTTATCTCAGCTGTTTCCACCCAAATTTTTTGTTTTTTTGCGTCCCCCAAACGCACCAGTTTTCGCATCTGCAAAAGCCGGATGTGTCGAGGCCTAAAGGCGGGCGAAAGGGGAGTCAACGGGCAAGTGTTAACCATGCGCTCGCACGTGAAAACACCGCAACAAGTGTGCTCCAAAGGTCACGCAAACAGGCCAGCTTCGTCGCTAAGGCGCCTCCGTACGCGCCATTGCGGCATAGCGCTGGGCCGCCGCGTGTGCCAGTTCGCCGCCATGGGGGTTGCTGGCCAGGCTTTTAAAAATGCGCATCGCAGCCGCCAAAAATTCTGCATCACTGCGCTCAGCCCACAGGTCGGCTTGAGCGAAGCGAATCTCATCGACTTGCGGCGCTAAATACGCAGCCTCTTCCAGCGCGCGTTTATCGTTTTCTGTGTAAGGCAAAACGGCGCTGCGAAAATAATAATACAGCGTTGGATAAAAGCTCTTATCGAGCTGATAGGCCTTGGCAAAGTGAGTCTTTGCTGTCTTTAGCTTGGCATAGTCGACAATGCCGTCGTCAAAATTGGCAAAGGCCTCAAGGTAGTGGGCCATTGCCAAATAGAACCGTGTTTTCACGTCCTTGGGATATATGGTCGCAAGCTGCGCCAACAGCGCTTTGCCAGCCGGCCTATCACCAAAGGAAATGTGGGCGAGCGCCCAGGTCCGCTGGGCTAAGAGGTCATCCGCGTGCTCGTCCTTGATCTCTTCAACATCGTCAAGGGCAGCGGCATGGAACTGCGCATCAATTCCCATCTCCAGCTTCTTTGCCACAATCAAAACATCCTCAGCAGAAGGCGGCAGCTTCGTAAGCGTGATGTCGGCGGCCTTTCGTTTGTCGCCGAAGGACATGGTCGTCAATGTCATCTTCTCCCCGCGCCCTTTCAGGTAGCGCACCAGTTTGCGCTTAAGCTGTTTTGGCGTCATGCCGAAACTCGCTTTGAAATCCTCCGCTAGTGTTTCAGCCGTGGAGTAGCGGGCCAGATAGTCCGTCAGTGCAGCCATCCTGTCCGTGTTGCGCAGCAGGTAATGGGTGAGCAGCCAGCTTTGCGAATAGAACATATAGGTTTCATCGCGCGATAACTGTGGCCGCAGCGGGGAGAGAAGCGTCTCCATGGGCAGCCACTCCTCGTGCAGAAGCGGGTAAGCCCGCCCTATGGAGAAATCGCCGAGGACAGTCTCCTTATCTTTAAACTGTGCTGTGGAGACATATTCTGCAAAACCCTCCACATACCAAGCCGGATACGCATAGGGGAAATAGCGCAGCATGAAATGGTGCGCGTATTCATGAAACAACACCTGCTGTGACGTCAGAGCCCAGATTTTAGACGTATCCCCGCTGGTCTTGCGCGACCGCAGCGAAAAAGCGGCGCTGCCCGTCGGGCGCGCGGCATAATAGCCAGCGATTGATTTGCTCCCGGTGGTATAGCGCACCAGGTCTGCCTGCCGCCTGACCAAATAGATGCTGAATTTATCAGGCGGCGGCTCCGCCTGAAGGCCGGTGATGACACGCAGCAGCATGTCGAAATCTTCGAGATTCTGCGCGAGTTTCTTCAGCTGCTTCACAGAGCCGCCGGAATAAATGCGAAAGTTATCCGTCTCGGCCACATGCCAGGTCTTTGCCTGCACTGGCATAAGAGGCGCACAGCACAAGAGCGCAGCAGCAAGGAGGAGGCGGTAAACCATAGCTTGCAGATGGAACCCCAGAAATTAGGCGGTTTCAAGGGAAGAGTTAGCTGGGCCGGCTCACCACAAAGAGGGCGCAGGCCAGCAGGGCTATGCCAACGAGGAGCGCAAGCCAGAGGCTGGGCTGGGAGAAATAAAGGAAAGCAGCAAACCCAATCGACATGCCAATGCAGGCCGCAATCTTCCCTTTCTGAGAGATAGCGCCGCGCGCACGCCAATCGCGGATGGCGGGGCCAAAGCGTGGATGTGCGAGCAGCCAGGCTTCAAGCCGGGGTGAGGCGCGCGCGAAACAGGCAGCTGCCAGAATCACCAAGGGTACCGTGGGCAGCAGCGGCACAAAGGCGCCAACAATGCCAAGACCCAGCGCGATGACGCCGAACGCCGCAAAGATTAAGCGGACAAGCCAAGGGCCGGCGGACGCGCGCATGGGGCTGGACTAGCTAAGCGCCTTGTCAATCAAGGCGGCGACATCTTCCTGCGGGCGCGGACCGATATGGCTGATCACCTCTGCGGCGGCCACAGCACCCATATGGCCACTGCGCGCTGGGCTATGGCCTTTGGCAAGGCCGGCCAGGAAGCCAGCAGCGAATTGGTCGCCAGCGCCAGTGGTGTCGACCACCTTGTCAACCGGCTGGGCGGCGATTTCGTCTTGTCCATCCGCGGAAAGAATCAGCGCGCCTTTCTCAGAGCGGGTGATGGCCGCGATGGGGACTTTGCCGCTGACAGCGCTGACGGCGGCATCAAAATCATCCGTTTCAAACAAGGAGAGGATTTCCGCCTCGTTTGCAAACAGGATGTCGACCTTGCCGCTGATCAAATCCAAAAATTCAGCGCGGTGCATATCGACACAGAAAGAATCGGACAGCGTGAGAGAGACTTTGCGGCCTGCCCCATGGGCAATCTCCATGGCTTTTAAGAAGGCCTCCTTGGCGAGCTCTTTGTCCCATAAATAGCCTTCCATATAGGTGATGGCGCTACCCGCAATCATGGCGTCATCTAAGTCTCCAACACCAAGCTCAGTCGATGCGCCTAAAAAGGTATTCATGGAGCGCTGACCGTCCGGCGTCACCAAGATCAGGCAGCGCGCTGTGGGCAGGCCGTCCTGGGCGGGGGTGTTGGTAAAATCCACACCGACAGCGCGAATGTCATGCATATAGACTTCGCCCAGCTGGTCATTGCGGACACGGCCAATAAAACCAGAACGCACATCCAGCGCGGCGCAACCTGCCAGGGTGTTGGCTGCGGAGCCGCCGGAGGTTTCCATGCCTGGACCCATCTTCGCATAGAGGCTGTCTGCGCGGTGCGCATCAATCAAGGTCATGCCGCCTTTGGCAATGCTCTCCTCACTCAAAAAATCATCCGTCGATTGGGAGATGACATCGATAATCGCATTGCCAATACCGACAACATCATAGCGTGTGGACATGCGTGCTTTCCTTTTGGATCAGCTTCGTTTTGTGCCTTCTAGACAGCCACACCGGACGCGGCAAGCTTGAAGCGATTTTGATAGCACCCTATATCTATCTGATATATAGGGTGCACCATGATCCAACATTTTCTCAAAGCCATCAGCCAACTCGACGACAAACGCTTTCGCAGCGTGCTCATCCGCGGGCTACTCAGCGCCATTGTTTGTCTTGCCGCGGTCACCTTTGCCGCGCGCTATGGCATGGCGCATGTGGACATCCCCTGGTGGGAAACGCCCGATTGGCTGCTCAATATTGGCTCTGCAGCACTGTTCATGGGCGCCTCGTGGTTTCTATTCCCGGCCATTGCGACAGCTGTGATGGGCTTGTTTTTAGATGATGTAATCGATGCCGTGGAGGAAACGCACTACCCCCATGCGCGGGCGCCGCGCTCTATCGGCGTGACAGAAGCGGCGTGGCTGTCAGTTAAACTGTTTGGCTGGATCCTGCTGGTCAACCTGTTGGCGCTGCCGTTCTATATTGCGCTCCTCTTTACGGCCATTGGCCCGCTCATCCTGTTTGTCGCGCTCAATGGTTACCTGCTGGGGAGGGAATATTTTGAGATGGTCGCGCTGCGCCATATGCGCGCAAAGCAGGCGGCAAAGCTGCGCCGAGCATGGCGCGGGGACATGTTTTTGCTGGGCGTCGGCGTGACGGGCCTTTTTATGATCCCTGTGATAAATTTAATCGCGCCGCTTGTGGGCGCGGCCGCGGCGGTGCATAGCTTCCACACCGTGCGCCGAGAGTATTAGCTCTTTCACGGCAAAACCGGGGGGAAGCAAGTGACGCCTCAGATCAGGCCTGTGATGACAGCGCTCATGCTCTGCGCCAGCCTCAACGCCTGCGCGCAGACGTTTCAGCAAGCCGCCAAACCTGTGCAAGCACCGCCGGAGGCTGCCACACCAAAACCGCCGCCCCCGCCGCCGCGCAAGCTGCAATTGGCTGACCTGGCCAGTTTTTCGCCAGACAAAGCACGCTCCGTCTTTGGCACGCCATCGCTGGAGCGCACGGAAGGCGAGGTCCTGGTGCTTCAATTCACCAGTGGCAGCTGCGTGAGCGACATGGTGTTCAATGGTGGCGGCGCGCTGGTGCATGTGGAAACGCGGGCAAAGTCAGGCACACCCATCGATATTCAGCCCTGCCTGGATACGTTTGAGCAGACCCTGCCAAAGCCGGAGCCCCAGCCTGCCGCTGTGTCAGAAGCGGCCGCCTTTAGCGACAGCTGATTAGTCTGCAGGCAAGTATTTGGCTTTGTCTTTATAGCCGCACGGCTCAAAGACCGGGCATTTCCCGCACAAGGGCGTGCGCGCTTTGCACGTATAGCGGCCATGCAGAATAAGCCAGTGATGGGCATGGCGCCGGAAGGGCTTTGGCACTTTCTTCATCAGCGCCTTTTCTACGGCCAGCGGCGTTTTGCCAGGCGCGAAATTCATACGGTTGGAGACGCGAAAGATATGCGTGTCGACCGCGCAGGTCTCATGGCCGAAGGCGATGTTGAGAATGACATTGGCCGTCTTGCGGCCCACGCCGGGGAGTTTCTCCAGCGCCTCGCGGTCTTCCGGCACTTCCCCGCCATGCTCTTCGATTAAAATCTTGGCAGCGGCCATCACATTCTTGGCCTTGGAGTTATAAAGCCCAATTGTCTTGATGTGCTCTTTAAGCCCCGCCTCGCCCAGCGCCAGCATCTGCTGCGGCGTGTGGACGTCTTTGAACAGATCCTTCGTCGCTTTGTTCACGCCCACATCCGTCGACTGGGCCGATAAGGCAACGGCAACCAACAGCGTATAGGTGTTGACATATCGAAGCTCAGTTTCCGGCTCTGGCATCTTCTCAGCCAGGACCTGAAACATCTCTTCGATTTGCAGTTTTGTCATGCGGGGCATGGCTGCAGACCATAGCGCCGCGCGCGGCGAGTGCAAGGCCGCCTTGCGACAGCCGCGCTCTTGCCTGCCTGCACGAGGCGCATTAGTTTGGAGACCTATGCCTCAGTCCGCCACGCCTTCGTTTTTAGATGTGTCGCTCCGGCCAAATCGGTCGCTGACGCCGACTGGCTTTGCATGGCTCATGGGCACGCTGGGCCTTATCTCAGCCGTTGCAGGGGTGTGGTTTGTGCTCAAAGGCGCATGGCCCATCATGGGATTTTTCGGGCTGGATATGGCGCTCTTATATTGGGCCTTTAAGGTCAGCTATCGCCGCGGCGAGCTCACAGAGCGCATCCGTATTGATGACAGCGCTATGACCGTCCAGCGCATGGCGCCAGGACGCCAAGACAAGCACTGGTCCTTCCACCCCTCCTGGGTGCGTGTGGACATGCAGCGCCCTGACGAACACAGTGCGCAGTTACACCTGCGGCAACAAGGTCAAGATTTAGAAATCGGTGCTTTCTTGCCGCCCAAGGAACGCAGTGAAGTGGCCAGCCAAATCAATGATGGGCTGGAAAAACGCCGCCGGGCTTTGCTGGACTAACGCTTAAAGACCCAGCACATCTTCCATGGTGTACCGCCCCGCTGGCAGGCCATCAATCCACTGCGCGGCCGTTACGGCCCCGCGCGCGAAAATCTTGCGGTCGGTTGCTTTGTGGGTCAGCTCAATGCGCTCCGCATCGGCAGCGAAGATGACGCTGTGTTCGCCTGCCACATCACCGCCCCGCAGGGTGGCAAAGCCAATATCGCCCTCCTCGCGCGGGCCCGTCTGTCCTTCGCGGGATAAGACAAAGCGTTCTTTTTCAATTTGGCGGCCTTCTGCGGCACGCTCGCCGAAGAGAAGCGCTGTACCCGACGGCGCATCGGCTTTGCCCCGGTGGTGCATCTCCAAGACTTCAATGTCCCAGCTAGGGTCGAGCAGGGCCGCAGCATCTTGCACCAACTTTGCCAGCAGCGTGACGCCAAGGGATGTGTTGGCTGATTGCATGATGGCCACTTGCTGGGAGACCTCGTCAATCAAGCTGTGATGCTGAGCGGTCAAGCCCGTGGTGCCAATGATCACGGGCGTCTCATTGGCCGCAGCGAGCACCAAATGGCCATCGAGCGCATCGGGCGTGGAAAAATCTATGACCACATCGGCGACAGGAAAAATCTCCGCTGCTTCCGTGCCGATGGTGAGACCGAGGTCTTCGCCTGTGATGGCGTTGCGCAGCGCTTGTCCAGCCAGCGGGTGGGCCTGTGCGTCGCATCCACCCGCGAAGGTCGCGCCAGGTCGATCAAGGATTTCCGCCAATATTGCCTGGCCCATCCGGCCTGCGACCCCTAAGATTCCGATAGAAGTCATGGCGTTCTGCCCCTTTTTGTTATTGTTCTTAATGGCAGACACCTTATGCGCTTGGTTTTGTTACGAACGCAAGACAACAAAAACTATGATAGGGCTATTCTGTCAAATCATCCCACAGCTCTTTCACGCGGGAGAAAAAGCCATCTGACTGCGGCGAGCTTTTCCCTGCTTCGCTGCGCTCAATCTCCCCGAATTCCTCAAGGAGCTCGCGTTGACGGGCGGTTAGATTCACGGGCGTTTCCACCTGCGCACGCACAATCATATCGCCCAGCGGTCCGCCGGAAATAGTCGGCATGCCTTTGCCGCGCATGCGAAATTGCTTGCCGCTCTGCGTGCCCGGCGGGATTTTAACCTTCGCGCGGCCGCCTTCAATGGTGGGCACTTCAATCTCACCGCCCAGCGCTGCCACGGAGAGCGGTAATGGGACCTGGCACAAAATCATTTCCCGGTCGCGCTCAAAAACCGAGTGCGGCGCAACGGTAACGAAGAGGTAGAGATCGCCAGCCGGGCCGCCGCGCACGCCGGCTTGGCCTTCCCCGGCGAGGCGAATGCGGGTGCCGGTTTCAACGCCTTTGGGCACTTTGACTTGCAGGGTTTTCTCGCGCTGGACGACGCCCGTTCCCGCGCAGGCGCCGCAGGGGTCGGCAATGACTTGTCCAGCACCGCCGCAGGTCGGGCACGTGCGCTCGACCATGAAGAAGCCTTGGTTGGTGCGCACTTTACCAACGCCGCCGCATGTCTGGCAGGTTTGCGGTTTTGAGCCTTCCTTGGCGCCCGTGCCGTCGCAGACCTCACAGCTTACAGATGTGGTGAGGCTTATCTCCTGGGAGACGCCGTTATAGGCATCTTCCAGCGAAATCTCGATGTCATAGCGCAGGTCATTGCCGCGCCGGGCAGAGCTGCGCCCACCGCGGCCACCGCCGCCGCCCCGGCCCATGAACTCGCCGAACAGGTCATCGAAAATGTCGGAGAAGGCAGACCCATCAAAGCCAGCCCCGCCTTGACCGCCGCCCATGCCCTGCTCAAAGGCGGCATGGCCATAGCGGTCATAGGCTGCCCGGCGCTCAGGGTCCTTGAGCACATCATAAGCTTCGCCAAGCTCTTTGAATTTGCGCTCAGCCACCTCATCGCCCGGGTTGCGGTCCGGGTGGTACTGCATGGCCAGCTTGCGAAAGGCTGACTTTAAGGCTTTTTCATCTGCATCCCGGCTGACGCCGAGCGTTTCATAATAGTCTTGTTTGCTCATGCCGCGCCCACTGGAGCGCGCTGTGAGAAACGCACAGCGCGCAAGACCGCTGGGCCTTGCGCGCTGGTTGGCGTCTCAAACAACGCTGGTTGCCGCCCGCTTAGGCGCTTTTTTGATTGTCGTCGTCTTGGACTTCTTCAAAGTCCGCATCGACAACATCATCGTCCGCCGTGGCGCCGGGCTCGCCCTCTGCGCTTGGCGCTTCGCCGCTTTCCTGCTCGGCTTTGTAGATAGCCTCACCAAGCTTCATGGCCACTTGCGCCAGATTTTGCGTTTTGGCTTGGATGTCATCGACGTCTTCGCCTTCCAGCGCGGTTTTTAGCTCAGCAACAGCGGTTTCAATGCCGGTTTTGGTTTCGGCATCAACCTTATCGCCATGCTCTTCGACTTGCTTCTCGGTCGCGTGCACCATGCTTTCGCCTTGGTTTTTCGCTTCCACAAGCGCGCGGCGTTTCTTGTCGTCTTCGGCATGCGCTTCCGCGTCTTTGACCATTTGGTCGATGTCATCATCGCTCAGGCCGCCAGAGGCTTGAATGCGGATTTGCTGTTCTTTGCCGGTGCCTTTGTCTTTTGCCGACACGTTGACGATGCCGTTGGCATCAATGTCGAAGGTGACCTCCACCTGCGGCACGCCGCGCGGCGCTGGCGGGATACAGACCAAGTCAAACTGGCCAAGCAGCTTATTATCCGCCGCCATCTCGCGCTCGCCTTGGAACACGCGGATGGTCACAGCGTTCTGATTGTCTTCCGCCGTGGAGAACACCTGGCTTTTCTTGGTGGGGATGGTGGTGTTGCGGTCAATCAAACGCGTGAACACACCGCCCAAGGTTTCGATGCCAAGGCTCAATGGCGTGACGTCCAGCAGCAGCACATCTTTGACGTCGCCTTGCAGAACGCCGGCTTGAATAGCCGCGCCCATGGCGACGACTTCGTCGGGGTTCACGCCCTTATGCGGCTCTTTGCCGAAGAACTCTTTGACCACTTCGGTGATTTTCGGCATGCGCGTCATACCGCCGACCAGGACCACATCGTCAATGTCAGAAGCGGAGATGCCAGCGGCTTTGAGTGCTTGTTTGCAGGGCTCCAACGTCCGCTTGACCAGGTCTTCCACCAGGCTTTCCAGCTTGGCGCGGGTCAGCTTGACATTCAGGTGCTGCGGGCCCGATTGGTCCGCGGTAATGAACGGCAAGTTGACTTCCGTCTGCGTGGAAGACGACAGCTCAATCTTGGCTTTCTCAGCAGCCTCTTTCAGGCGCTGCAGCGCAAGCTTGTCCTGCGTCAGGTCAATGCCTTTTTCTTTTTTGAAGTCAAATCCACCAACGGGGACACGTTCCTGGGCGGGGAAGACTTCGACAACCGCATCATCGAGTTCCTGGCGGAAGACTTTAAAAAAGACAAAGGCATTGACCTGA
>JBCCDR010000034.1:0-12856 GCA_039030675.1 Pseudomonadota bacterium
CGGCATCGACAATCTGCAAGAGCTCCAACTTATTGGCGCTGGTCGCTGAAACCATGTGTTCTTCTCCTTTGCGTGCGCAGCGCTCCCACTGCAGCACCGATGCCCTTCCCTAATGCGGGCGTTTGTTTTCATCCGTCTTGTGTTGATGCGCTTTAATGAGCGCATCGGTTAAAATCAATTTCGCTTTTTCAACGCTGTCGAACGGGATATCAAACGTCCCATCATCGCATGACAGCTTGATCATGCCGGATGGTTCAACCGCTTCAATCACACCGCTAAACCGGCGCCGCCCATCAATCTGTGCCAGCGCGGTGACCTTTGCTTCAAAACCCACATGGCGCTCATAGTCATCAAGGCGCACAAGCGGCCTGTCGATGCCCGGCGAGGACACCTCTAAAACATATTCCTCAGCAATGGGGTCTTCCACATCGAGGACGGCGCTCACATCGCGCGACAACGCTTCGCAGTCTTCAATCGTAAACGAACCATCCGGCCGCTCTGCCATGATTTGCAAAATGGCCTTATGGCCGCCGCCAAAGCTAACACGCACAAGCCGGTAGCCCAGCGCTTCAGCGCTTGGCTCAATAATCGACCAAATTTTCTGCGTCATCGCATTCATGGGCGCGGCAAGAAGCCTCTTCATCACTTGTGTTTGAAAAGCAAATGGGTCTGTGTTTGCGCCGCGTTGCCCGCCGCGCATCCTGATACCCTTCACTTTTCAGGAAACTGCGCTCTTATATGCTCAGCTCAGCCATCAAATCAAGGCTTCAGTCGATACCGCTGGGGGTAAATTCAATAATTTCCGTGGTGGAGGCCCGTATGGGGTCAAACGTGACGTAGCTGCCATCAGCCCACCCAGCTTGCAGGTCATCATAGTGCGCGCTTGCGAAATGCCCAGACTGGCCGCTTGAGATACTGAATTGGGCACTGCGCGGTTCTGCCATATCCACAAGGAAGCGCATGGATGGTCCGAAGCCTCCGCCTGCCGCCATGGGCAAGCTGTCAGCACGCAGCCCAGCCACATTGGGCGCGTCGGGCCCTGCGATGCGATTGGTCTGGCGCGAGAGCCACTTTCCGACAACCGGGATGGGTCCGAGGCCGAGATGGCCATGCGCATCTGTCTGAATATCCCTCCAGGAAAGCGCATCTAATGACCCGTACTGCTCTTTCAGGGCTGCCACAGACGCCGACAGAGACTCCGTCAAAATCAACGAACACGCTTCTTTGGTTTCCAGCGTGCGCACATCATCGCACCATGACGACAACGGTCCATCTAAAATATCAGCGAGCCGGCGCAGATGAACCCGGGTAAATGTTGGCGCGAGCGGACCCAGCTCATCCCACAGCAACGCCTGCGTGAGCAGGCTGGCCCATTGGGCAAAGAGAACGGGCGCAGGCCCCTCCGCGCCCCAATCCCCATCCCAGCCGCGCAGAGTGGCGAGGGCTTGGGCGGCCTCTTCGTCCGCTGGCTGCGCCTGCAACAGAGCTTGCAGAAGCTTCGCGATCACAGGCGCTGTTGTATCAAGCTGGACCTGCGCAAAACTCGACAGGTCATGGCGCGGCCGCGCCTCTATAAGTTCTGCAATACGCGACTGGCGGGAGGGGTCAGACGCATCGGCGGAACGGAAATAAGGATATTGCGGCGGCACCACCCGCGCATTGGCCGTGACCAGAGCGCCTGATTGCGGGTTTTTGACATGCGGCGTAAGCGCTTTGGGGATCATGCCCTGCCATTGATTGGCCGCAACCCAGCCATCCGACGGGGCAGCGCCTTTGGTCTGATGACCCTCTGCCCTGATGGGAACTTTGCCAACGACAACAAGCCCTATATCGCCATCCTTATGGGCATAGACCACGTTCTGCGGCGGACCGGCGAAATCGTCTGCCGCCGCCTGGACGTCCTCTACACTTCTCGCCCGGCTTAACCCCATGATGGCGCTGAGGGTGAGATCAGGCTGCTGCAGCGCCGTCCAAGCCAAAGCATAGACGTGGCCATCGGCCTGCGGGATATCGATCGGCAAAGCGCCCTGCTCAAGGACCGGGCCATGTCTCGTCGAACGATAGCGGCGGACAACATTTTTGCCAAAGCGCACTTTGATGGTCTCGTCGCGCACGTCAAAATCGGCCCAGCCTTGCTCAGTGCGGTATTGCGTGGGCCTGCCTGGGCGCAGTTGCTCGCGGTAGACGTCTTGCACATCGCTGTCGTGAGAGTTGGTGGTGCCCCAGCTGACATGGCTGTTGTGGCCGATAACAATGGCCGGCATGCCAGGAATGGTGCCGCCTGCGGCCATATCGTCGCCCCAAGACAAGTGCGCTAGATACCAAAAGCCGGGCATTGTCAGGCCAAGGTGCGGGTCATTGGCAAGCATCGGTTTGCCTGACGCCGCGCGTGCGCCAGCGACCACCCAGTTGTTAGAGTTCTCCCGCGCGGGAGAGAGATTAAGGTCAAGCGGCGTACCAGTTTTTGGGATGTCTTGCTCTGGCAAGCCAAGCGACCGCGCTAAGTCAGGCCAGGCCATCGCCACATGCCCCTCGGCGGGATAAGGCCGGATGAAATCGGCGGCAAATGCTGGCCCCACAGTGGCCTTGAGCTGCGCGCGGGTGAATTCTTCAAACAGATTGGTGGACAGGTTTGGCCATAGCATTTTGGCGACCAACAAACTGTCAAAAACCCGCCAAGGCTCGATGTCGACCATGAGCCACATATGCTCTGGGCTGCGCTTGTAGGCGGGGCCGCTGATATAGGCGTTTACGCCATTAGCATAGGCGCGCAGCCTTGCTTGATCGCCTGCGCTCATAGCCTCCCAGCTTGCCTGCACATGCTGTTCAAACTGCCAATGGCGCATGAAAACGTCATATCCCAGCGTTGGCGACCCGAAGACTTCGCTCATGCGCCCAGTGGCTGCGCGGCGGACCAAATCCATTTGCCAAAGCCGATCTTGCGCATGGGCAAAACCGAGCGCGAAAAGTGCGTCTTCTTCGCTCTGGGCAGAAATATAAGCCAACCCGTACCCATCGCGGGAAAGCCGCGCTGGTGCTCTGAGTGTTTCGTCCTGGACCTGCGCAGACATCGTAGGCACCGAGCGCAGCGCGCGCAGATATTGGACGCCAACAAACAGGCCCATGAGCAAGGCTACGGCTAGAAAACCGCGGATAGCCCAGCGCAAGGCTTTAAACTGCCACCTCATCCGTTCGCGGCTCGCTGAAACGTCAAATGCACATCACGCCTTCCCTGCTTTTCTGCTTTACGAGCATAGCGCGTGAAAGGCCAGTCATCGCGGCGCACTTGCCAGTCGGCGGCGCGCTCATCGCACCATGTAAAGGAGGGATGTTTCAAGATGTGATGCAATGCCCAGACCGAGTAGTCGGGCCAATCCGTACCCAAACGCAGGATACCACCAGGCTGCATGACCCGCGCCAACTCGGTCAGAAAGTCCGTCTGGATAAGACGGCGTTTTGCATGCCGCCATTTCGGCCATGGGTCGGGATGGAGAATAAACACACGCTCCACACACGCTGCTGGGAAACGCGCCAAAAGCCGGCGTGCATCGCCAGCACAGAGCTTTATGTTTTTAAGGTCAGCGGCGGCGACAGCCGTCACGCATTTCGCGACACCCGTCAAAAAGGGTTCAACGCCGACAAACGCCGTGCTTGGATGTTCTTTTGCCTGCCAAACCAGATGCTCGCCAGCGCCGAAGCCGATTTCCAGCCACAGCGCGTTGGCATCGCCCATCAAGGCAGCAGTTTCAAAAGGCGGCCCATCCTCTTCCAGCGACAGGGCTGGAAAATACTCATCCATGGCAGCGGCCTGCGCTGGCCGGAGGCCGCCATGGCCGACCTGCCGGCCGTAGAGACGCGGTCCGCTTGGCCGTTGCGCCACGCGCTGGCTAGAGGGCTGCAACCAAAGCGTCGACCAGGTCGGTTTTCTCCCAAGAGAAACCGCCATCCGCATCAGGCTCGCGGCCAAAATGGCCATAAGCTGCGGTGCGCTGGTAGATGGGTTTGTTCAGGCCCAGATGCTCACGGATGCCGCGCGGCGAGAGGTTCATGACCTCGCCAATGGCTTTTTCAACAGCGGCTGCGTCCACACCGTCTTTTGCCGTATCATGCAAGTTGACATAAACGGCCAGCGGCTTGGAAACACCAATCGCATAAGCCAGCTGAATAGTGCAGGCTTCCGCCAGGCCAGCGGCAACAACGTTCTTGGCTAAATAGCGAGACGCATAAGCAGCCGAGCGGTCAACTTTTGTGGGGTCTTTCCCAGAAAAAGCCCCGCCGCCATGAGGCGCAGCACCGCCATAGGTATCAACGATAATTTTCCGGCCCGTGAGGCCCGCATCGCCGTCCGGTCCACCAATTTCAAAAATGCCGGTGGGGTTAACGTAGAACTCTTCATCCGGACACATCCAGCCGTCCGGAAGCACGTCTTCCACAACAGCACGTACTTTTTCGCGCAGCTCTTCTTGATCGCAGCCTGCCGTGTGCTGCGTGGAGACCACCACCGACGTCGCACCGACGGGCTTGCCGTCTTTATAGCGCAGCGACACTTGGCTTTTTGAGTCCGGCTCGAGCATCGGCAAGGTGCCATCATGACGGGCTTTGGCCAGGGCCTTTAAGATTTCATGCGAATAGTAAATCGGCGCAGGCATCAGCGTCCGCGTTTCGCGCGTGGCAAAGCCAAACATGATGCCCTGGTCGCCGGCGCCTTCGTCTTTGTTGCCGGCGGCATCCACCCCTTGGGCAATATCAGCGGATTGCTCATGCACAAAGGACTGGAAGTTCGCATCCTTCCAGTGGAAACCCGCTTGCTCATACCCAATCGCTTTTACAGCGTCGCGGGCAGCTTCTTCCAGCTCCGCTTCAGACACGGGAACGGCCGAGCGCACCTCACCAGCAAGCACGATCTGATTGGTCGTAACCATCGTCTCCACAGCAACGCGCGCTTGCGGGTCTTTCGCGAGATAGACGTCCACGATGCTATCGGAAATCCGATCTGCCACCTTATCTGGATGGCCTTCGGAGACGGATTCGCTTGTAAAGACGTAATCAGCGCGGTTGACATGAACCATGAAGCGGCCCCTTTTCGCATTCGACACAGGAAATTTCGCGGTGTGTTGCACACCTGCCGCTGTAATCCAATAACGAAATTGAAAAAGCGTTGACGCTTTAAGCCGACATAGCGCGCGCTAAGTCAACAAGGCGGCGCCGCACTTCAGGATCCTTAATGCGCGTGAAAGCCCGGATGAGATCTTCGGTCTCTCCATGCATTTTTTTGCCAACTTCATAGGGGACGGCATCTTCTGCCAAGGCAGCAGCGGGCATGTCCTCTTCTTCAAAGCCATCAAAGAAATAAGGAATATCGACGTCAAGTATTTGACTTAAGTGATATAGCCGAGAGCTACCAATACGGTTCATGCCGCGTTCGTATTTCTGGACTTGTTGAAACGTTAAGCCGAGCGCCTTGCCGAGCTTCTCTTGACTCATGGACAAAGCGTTGCGCCGCTTGCGCACTTGTTGGCCGACATGAATGTCAACAGGATCTGGATTTTCTGCCATTTCTTAAACTCTTTTTGTTCACACTTACGTATTCTGCAGAGTTTGGGGATCCCGCCTCCATATTTATCCCCCCCCTAAACTACACCTTTTTTTTATAACGGCGGTGCCTCTTCATTGTGATAAAAGCGCGAAAACGCAAAAGATATCACCAGGGCGAACAGAAAATAGAACAAGGATCTACCATTGGTCGATGAGAACGCCGGAACGGCTACCAGCGGTCGTGGAAGGGGTGAGACCAAAGCGCCTTGTTCGCCAAGTGGCAAGAATCGCGTGATTCTCCCATAAGGATCAAAAACAGCGCTCACGCCGGTCCCAGTCCCGCGTGCCAGAGCGGCCCCATGCTCAATTGCTCGAAAGCGTGCTAAATCCATATGCTGATACGGGCCTGCGGAAGCACCAAACCAAGCGTCGTTGGAGACGTTCAATATCCACTCAGGCCGCTGCGGCAGCGCCGTTAACACCCGCGGGAAAATCCCCTCATAACAGATGAGCGGCGCAACGGCAGGCAAGCCGTCACTCTCAATCAAGACGGGGCCTGGCCCAGGCAAAAAACCGGTGAGCGCTTCCACCAGCGCGCTAATGCCAAGTTTTGAAAGCGCCGATGCATAGGGCACATATTCGCCAAACGGGACTAAGTGAGTTTTGTCATAGCGTTCCACCAACTGTCCGCCGGCGAGAACAAAGAGCGTGTTGCGTGCTGTCTGCTTGCCCGCGTCCTCCACCAAACGATTGGCACCAAAGAGCAGCGTGGTTGTCTGACCGATCTCAGTCTGCAGCTGACGTTGGCTGCTTGGCGCGTTTTCAATCAGATAAGGATAGGCCGTTTCTGGCCATATCACGACTTTGCGCTTGCCAGGCTCGACAACCGCCTCGTTGGAGAGCCGTATGTGCGTGCGCAAATGCTGTTCAAGCAGCGGGCGAGACCATTTGTCTTTTTGTGCAATGTTCGCTTGCACCAAAACAAGCTGCATATCCTCAAAAACCGGAAGCGTGCCGGCAGGAATACGGCTCATGCCCCATCCCCAAGCGCCGCCCAAAACGCAAAGCGCGCCGCCCACATACATCGCTTTGGCCCTTATGGGCGATGCATGCAAAACGCCGGCGCCTAAAAGCGCGGCAAGCAAGACAGTAAGAGCACTCACGCCAAACACACCGACCAAGCTGGCCAGCTGCGCGATTGGCAAGGCGGATGCCCACAGAACGCCCACAGGGTTCCATGGAAAGCCGGTGAGCACATACGCGCGGGCCAGCTCAGCGCAAAGCCATGTGATGGAAAGGCCAAGCGCGAACGTCAGCGGGCGCCATGTACGGCCGCGCAGCCACTGCGCCACCAGCGCCGCCAGGCCCGGGTAGAGCGCCATCACCAAAGCCAGAGCGATGACGGCAGCGAGGCCTTGGCCATAGCTAAACCCCTCGCGGACCGAAAAGGCGTTGGCGATCCAAAAAAAGTTGATGAGGAATTGGCCAGCACCAAAAAGATAGCCAAGCCAAAAGGCGTCGCGCTTGCGCGGCGCGTTAAACAACACCGCCGCCCAAACACTCAGGGCAAGAAAGGCGCCTGGCAGAAAGCTGGTCGGCGCGAAGCCGAAGGCAAACACCGCGCCGCAAGCAAAGGCGATCAGCCGGGCGACCACACGCGTCTTCAGCACTGCGGGCACTGCCAGCACCATCCTATTGCGTCCGGGAAATCCGCACCTGTTTGATGCGCCGCGGATCGCCGTCGATGACTTCTAAAATCACGCCGGCATCATGCTCCACCTGCTCGCCAATCACAGGCACGCGCCCTGCCAGGGAGACCACAAGGCCGCCGAGTGTATCGACGTCAATGTCGCCGTCTTCCTCCATGAGCTTGGCACCAATCGCCTCTTCTAAGGCGTCTATGCTCACGCGGGCATCGGCGAGCCATTCGTCCGCGCCGACCGAGGAGATGAAGTCCGGCTGGGCTTCATCATGTTCATCTTCGATGTCGCCGACGATCTGCTCGACCAAATCCTCAATGGTCACCAAACCATCGGTGCCGCCAAACTCATCGACGACAATGGCCATATGGACCCGGGCAGCGCGCATGCGTGCGAGCAAATCAATCACGCGCATGGAGGGCGGCACATACAAGACCGACCGCAGCAAAGAGGAGATGCTGGGCTGTTTGCGCGGCTGGCCATTGGCCTTAGGCGTCAGCGGCGAGACCACGTCCTTAATATGGACCATGCCGATGACGTTATCGACGGTCTCGCGAAACACAGGAATGCGCGAATGGGCCGCCTCGATGAACAGCGCGACAAGCGCGTCAAAGCTCTCTTGCTCATCAATGGCGATGATGTCGGCGTGGGGCACCATGACATCGTCGACCCGCACTTCATGATACTGCAAGATGTTGCGGATCATCCGCACTTCATCTTCGCCTAAATCGGCCGTGCCATCGCCGTTTGCACTGTCTTTCGACACCATGCTCTCCAGCGAACTGCGGATGTCTTGGTCTTTGCCGCCAAAAGGCTTTTTCAGCCAGCTCAGCCAGCCAGACGTCTCTTTTCGCTGCGCGGGCTGGTCGTCAGGCTTTGTCTGACCGCGCTCGTCGCTAGCGCCAGGGCGGGCCTGTTGAGGCTCCTGCGCTGGCGCGGTGGGACTGGAACTGGGGTCGTCCTTATCAGCGACCGTCTCGGCCGAAGGTTCTAAACTGCTCAATGCCTATCCTTTCCCCAAGGCTGTCATCATTTTACGCTGCCTCTTCCGCATAGGGGTCGGGCAGCCCAAGGGCGTGGCAGATGGTTGTTTCCAATTGCTCCATCCGCGCCGCATCTTCCTGTGTATGATGATCATATCCTAACAGATGCAAAACGCCGTGTACCGTTAACTGGGCAACATAGTCTTCAATGGCAATGCTCTTCTCGCGTGCTTCGCGCGCCACCGTTTCAAACCCAAGGGCTAAATCGCCCAACAAAAGAGGCTGCTCTGGCGTCATATGGGAGGCCCAAGCGCCTGCTTCAAAGGCTGGAAACGATAATATGTTGGTTGGCTTGTCTTTGCCCCGATAGGTCCGATTGAGCGCTTGGATCGCCTCGTCATCGCTGAGCAAGGCCGATATCTCAATCTCAACCGCGCTGTCTTTGAGGCCGCCATGAGCGAGAGCGGCTTCACAGCTCTGGCTCATAATGTGCGCGGCGCTTGAGACATGTGTGTCCCATGCAGGGGCCTCGACCTGTGTTTCCACCATGAGAGGCACGTCTATCCACCACTGCCCGCATCTTCGCCGCGTTCTGCTCGGTCTGCCGCGTCATAGGCATCCACGATGCGGCCGACGAGCGGATGGCGCACCACATCTTCCGGGCGGAAACGCACGACAGAAATGCCTTTGACGCCTCCCAAAGTATTGACGGCGTGGGCAAGGCCGGAGCGGGTTTTAGGCGGCAAATCCACCTGACTTGGATCGCCGGCAATCACCATCTGCGAGTTCTCGCCAAAGCGCGTCAAAAACATCTTCATTTGCATCACGGTGGCGTTCTGGGCTTCGTCTAAAATAACGAACGCATTGGCAAGTGTGCGCCCGCGCATAAAGGCCAGGGGCGCAATCTCAATCTCGCCGGACTGCATACGCCGCTCTACAAAGTCAGCGGGAAGCAGATCGTCCAGCGCGTCATAAAGCGGGCGCAAATAGGGGTCGACCTTCTCGCGCATATCACCTGGCAAGAAGCCGAGATTTTCGCCAGCCTCCACCGCTGGGCGCGATAGGATGATCTTATCAACTTTGCCCGCCAACATGGCCGAGACAGCCTGGGCAACAGCCAAATAGGTTTTGCCAGTCCCCGCCGGGCCGATGCCGAAGACCATGGATGTGTCGGCAAGCCGGGCAATATAGTCCGCCTGCGTTGGAGAGCGCGGCCGGAGAACTTTCTTGCGGATTTGGATGCTCACGCTGCCGGACGCCTTCGTCGTCCTGCGCGTTTCCGGGGCAGGCCTGAGGGCCACAGCCTCAGCCGGTGGTGTCTCCAGAAGCTCTGCATTCGCAGAGCGCTGCGCCATGCGGATTGCGCCCTCAACATCGCCCAGCTCAATATGATGGCCGGATTTGGCCCGGCCGTAGAGCTCTTCAAGGACAATCTGGGCTTTGGTGACAGCGTCTTCTCCGCCCACCAAGGTGAGCTCATTGCCCCGGCTCGAGAGGTCTAAATCAAGCGCTGCTTCCAGTTGCGCCAGGTTTTTATTGTATTCGCCATAGAGTGCAATCAGTGGGCTATTGTCCGCAAAGGATAGCACACGCTTGACACGCTGCGGTGCGCCGCGTTTGTCAGCAGCGACCTGCGTTTCACTTTCCACGACAATGTCTTGCGCAAAAGGACTGGGATTAGGCAAGGGCCACAGCGTCCTGTTGAAGTAATTGACCAGACAAAGAGTTTGGACCGGATTGCAGGATTTCGCAATCGCGGATGTGGCCAATCAACGCTTTGGGATCTTCCCCCGGCGCCAGACGAACATGGACGGCTTGCATATAGGGGCTGCGCCCTATCACTTGATCAGAGAACTTGCCCAGACGCTCAAAGAGAACAGGCATCACCCGCCCTTCCATGGCTTGGTTGAACGCGATTTGCTGGCTGTTTAAAAGAGACTGTAGCGCCGCCAGGCGCTCCGCCTTCACCGGCTCTGGCACCTGATCTTCCATGTCAGCGCCCGGCGTGCCTGGGCGCGGCGAATATTTGAAGGAGTAGCACTGCGCATAGGTGACCCGCTCCACCAAATCCATGGTATCGGCGAAATCTTCATCGGTTTCACCGGGGAAGCCGACAATCAAATCACTTGAGAGGGCCAAATCAGGACGCGCCTCTCTTAAGGCATCGACAATTTCAAAATACCGCTCACGGCCGTGCTTGCGGTTCATCCTTTTCAGGATGGCGTCTGAGCCCGATTGCACGGGCAGATGCAAATAGGGCATCAGCTGCGCAATCTCGCCATGGGCGCGAATAAGGTCTTCATCCATATCGCGCGGGTGCGAGGTGGTATAGCGCAGGCGCTCCAGCCCATCGATATCCGCCAGAGCGTAGAGCAGCCCAGCCAAGCTCTGCGTATCGCCGGACGAAGCCTCGCCATGATAGGCGTTCACATTCTGGCCTAAGAGGGTGATATCGCGCGCGCCGCGGCTGACCAAATCGCGGGCTTCTTGGAGGATTTCCACCTCTGGCCTGGAGAATTCAGCGCCGCGCGTATAGGGGACAACGCAGAAAGTGCAGAACTTATCGCAGCCTTCCTGAATGGTCAGAAACCCCGTTGGCGGTGATGGGCGCTGAAGGCCAGCTTTCTTCAGAGCGCTGAACTTCTGCTCGGGCGAAAAATCCTGCCCCACAGCCTTTCCGGACGGCACTTTAAGCATCTGCGGGAGGTCTTGATAGGCTTGCGGGCCAACCACCACATCCACATTGCGCGCCCGGCGCAGCATTTCATCGCCTTCGGCTTGGGCAACGCAGCCAGCCACAGCAATCTTCATGGGCTTGCCATCGCTGCCGCGCTTGTCTTGCAGCACGCGCAAACGGCCCAGTTCTGAATAGACCTTCTCAGCAGCTTTTTCGCGGATATGGCAGGTGTTTAAAACCGTCAGGTCAGCATCGCTGGGATCTTCGACAAGCTGATAGCCATCTTGGACCAAAACGTCAGCGATCCGCTCGGAATCATAGACATTCATTTGGCATCCGTAGGTCTTGATATACGCTTTGGGGGCGTCGCGCACGGGAAAGCGGCCTTTAGGTCATTGCTGCAAGAGCCAGGGCCATAAGCAAATTAGTCGTGATTTGCAACCAAATGGCTGTCTTCAAGGCGCCCGGAATTGGCCAAGCGCACACCTTGACCGACCACATCTTCGCAGTGCTGCGCCAGGGCTTTGCGGCTGTCAAACTCATCCAGCTGCACAGGCTCATGAAAATGAATGGTCGCATCAATCGCGCTAAGCCGCATGACTTGGATCAGATGCGGCAAGAACTCCATATCCCCCACCCAGGACACCATATGCCGGTTCGCCCGGACCAGCGGGATGGAATTCACATTGGTATAAGCAAGCGAGACAGGTTGAATGACCGGCTGAAGACCCGCGTTTTGCGCTGCCTCAACCACAGAAAAAAGCGCTGATTTAAAAGGCAAAACGCCATTACCAGCGCTCGATGTCCCCTCAGGAAACAAAATGACGTTATGACCTTGCGCGAGATGGTCAACAATCTGGTTGCGCTGCTCTGCGCTGGACGTACGGCGCTCTCGCACCACAAAGATGGTCCTTTGGAGCTTGGCTAAGATGCCAAAAAAGCCCCAGGTCTCAATCTCCGCCTTCGCGACGAAACTCCCGCGCAGCACAGAGCCGAGCACGGGAATATCCAGCCAAGAGATATGATTGGCCACATACAGCACGCCAGGAGCATCACTGCGCACGCCGACAACATGTCGCCGCACGCCAAAGCTCCAGCAGATGAAGCTGTGGAAAGCAATGGGAATACCCGCGTAGATTTTCGGAATGAACTTAACGATGAGCCCTTGAAAGGGCAGCAACGTGACGACCGCTGTGAGCGCTAAAACAATGGTGCGGATGGCCGCGGGGTTTAGTTTTGCATCCTCGCTTCCAAGCGCGCCGAGTTCACCGCGGTCGGCGGCGTCTTCAAGCGCCGCTCCCTGCGCGCCAGCCTCGCTCATGCGGCGTACTTAGGATTTAATCTTGCGGCCATAAAGCTCCATGCGATGGTCGATGAGTTCATAGCCAAGCTTGGCAGCAATCTGGCGCTGGAGGTCTTCAATTTCTTCATTGTGAAATTCAACCACCTGACCGGTTTCTAAATCGATAAGATGGTCATGATGATCATCCGACGCGGGCTCATAACGTGAGCGACCATCGCGAAAATCATGGCGCTCTACAATGCCCGCCTCTTCAAACAGCCGCACTGTGCGATAGACGGTCGCGATCGAAATGCGCGGATCGATTTCGATGGAACGGCGATAGAGCTCTTCGACGTCGGGATGATCGTCCGCATCGCTCATGACCTGTGCGATAACGCGCCGCTGTTCTGTCATGCGTAGGCCGCGCTCGGTGCACAAAGCTTGTAAATCAATCATCCAGACCTCCGGCGCAGTTGACCGCACAACTGCTCTTTGCTGTACCCACGATGCATTCTAGAGAAAAACGTGCGCGCCAGCGCGCGATTGTTTGAAATTTCGTCCTCTTCTCTTGTCAGTCAAAATAGTCAGCTACAAAAGGTACCCTTATGATTTTTTCGGCCCTGAAATCTGGATTTGGGGAATTCCTCTTGCGTGAACTCCATGGGACATGGGAAGGGAG
>JBCCDR010000035.1:0-12798 GCA_039030675.1 Pseudomonadota bacterium
CCTGTGGAGTGTAGTGGGAATACTGCGCTAGGCGAGCACAATTAAGTAGCTTCCCCAGTGCGGCCAGGGATAAACGCAATAAAATCAGAGGTTTGCGCTGAAAGTTGGCTTATCCAACTTTGTGAAGCGGACGCCGCCGGCCTAAGTGCCATGCATAAAGCAACACTGTGACGCTCATGGCGCCTAGCAATGCCAAAGGCGCGCCGGTGGGGCCGAAGCCCGGCAGCAGCGCCGTGAGCCCCAGCACGATCACCGCGGCGGCCACACACTGGGCAATCAGCACAAAGCCCGCGCCATCAAGCGCCAACACCGCCGATTCAAACACCACCGAAGCGATGCGCGCCAATTGGGCGGCGGCCATCCACGCAATCACAATCCCGGCAGGCGCAAAGGCTGCCCCGCCCACCAGCACGGCCAATTGCTGCTGGAACAGGATGTAGATGAGCACAATGGGAGAGGCCACGAGTATGCCGGTGAGCGTCGAGCGCATGGCAACCGCGCGCATGGCGGTGCGTCCCTGCGCTGTGTTGATCTTCGCCAGTTCAGGAAAGGTGGCCTCGTTGAGCAGATTTGTCGGATGGGCGATGAGATTGGTCAGATTGATGGCCAACTGGAAGAAACCTGATGCTGCTCCGCCTAAGGCCGCCCCCACGATAAGGAGCGGCAGGTGGCTGTGGCTGAGCTCGACTGTGCTCGACAGATTGGTTTTGATGACAAAGGGCCACCAGGCAGGGTCAGGCCGTGCATCCGGCGCCGCGCGCCAGCTGGGCAGGAGATTTTGCGCTTTCAGCGCGCGCCATCCCAGCACCCACAGGCTTCCGCCATGCAGACACGCGCTGATAATCCACACGGTCAAGAAATCCACCAAATCGCCGCCGACAATCCATAGATAGACAGCGCCGATAAAGCGCGCGCCGGGCATGACCAAGAGCTGCCAGCTCAGCGTCGAAAAGCGGTCTCCCAGGCGTAGAAGCCCCGTTGGTGTCGCGGCGAACAGGAAGGGCGCGGCCCAGCAATAGATTTCAATGGAGGGCAAGGCTTCGCTTGGCCACTCCATGAGCCTCGCCACCGGCTGAAGCAACACCAGGGCGATCACAACGGCTAAAACCGCGCTGAGCGCATCAAGCTTCGCCGTAAAGCGGACCAGGTCTTTAAACCGTGCCCGCGCGCCCGCAGCCAGCAAGGGCTCGCCAAAACGGATAATCGCTTGCCAGGATTGGAAGCGCGCAATTTGCGAAATGATCAGCATATAGGCGTGCGCCAATACCAAATAGCCCATGCCCTCCGGGCCAAGCGCGCGCGCAACAATGGCGAGATAGGCGAGGCTCAAAACGGCGGCCACGACCTTGCCGCTGGCCAATTTGCCAAAGTTGCGGAAGATGCGATTGGTTTGGCTGCGGGTCTGCTCTGCCTGCGGGGCTGGGTCTTTTGTATCAGTCGCCGCGAGAAAGCCGCCGAGTGCGGCAGCTGCACGCTCAGCGGAGGCCTCCACATCCGTGCCAAAAGTCCGCATAAAGGCGTCTTCCTGCGTGGCGAGATGGTCATTGCTTTCATAGCCGGCGGCATCGAGCCAGTCTTTCAGGCCGCCAATCTCATCAAAAACATGGCCAAAATCCCAGGATGCGAAATACGGGTTGCCGCGCCAGCTATGTCCATTGGGGTTGAGATAAGCCATCGGCCGCGGCGCGTGGATGAACTCGTAGACTTGGCTGGACACATCGCCGATATACACGTCCGCAAGCCGCGTATAGGTCATGTCGACGCTGGCTTGAGAGCCCGTATCGATATGGATGTTGGGCGCATCATAATAGCTCTGCGCAATCTTCGGCACAGCGCGGATGAGGCCCTTTTCCGTCGCGATTTGGACGCGCCGGCGGTACATCATCACATGCGGCGCGACGATGAGGTTGAGATGCGGCCGCTCGCGAAACGCCTCGAGCACGGCGCTCCCCATATCATACCAGCTGGACAGATGCGGGTGGAAATGGGGGTTATAGAGAAACACCGGGTTATCGTTGCCAAACAGGTCGCGCCGGCTTGGTTCCTTAGCGCGGATGGCTAAGAATTTGGGGTATCCAATCACCGCCGCGCGCTCTCTTTCAAGCACGCCTTCTTCCACCATGCGCTCGAGTGTTTTCTCGCCCGGCACCAAAACATGGTCAAAGCCGGCAATCGCGCGCTCAAAAGACACGGCCCGGTCGCCCGCGCCGTGGGGCACAAACACCCATTTTGCCTTAAGCAAAAACGGGATGCGCTTGAGCACCAGGGATGTGGTCTCCGGCGATATGATCACATCCGCGCTGCGCAGCTGCCAGGCAATCCGCACCAAAAATCCATAGCGGGAAATAGGCACAGAGCGGCCAAATACCCGTTCTGCAGCTTCGGCAAAGGCAAGGCTTTCAGCAGGGATAAAGGTAATGCGCGCGCGCGCCTCGGCGCTTAAAAAGGTTTGAATAAACGCCAGGTTTTCACTGCCGCGCACATAAGCGTTGATCTGCACATCCTCGCCATGTGTCTCCGCAAAGCGCTGGAGAATGGGCACCACATGCAAGATCTGGTGCTGCATTTCGTGCAGAAACAGAAAGGCGACGGTTTTGCGGCGCATGACGGCCTAAGCCTGCAGCAGGCGCGTTGCGAGAGCAATGTCAGCTGGCTTGTCCACGTCGATCGCTGCCACCGGGTCATCCAGCGGCACCAGCGTGCAGCGGGTTGAGCAGCGTGCTTCCACTGTCTCAAGCAGCTTGTGCAAGGTCAGCCGGCCAAAGGCATAGCGAATAGCAAGCCCCAAACCGATGGCCCGCGCTAACGCCAGTGGGTTCTTGCGGTGCTGCTCTAAGTGCACCCAATAGCTGAAGAGGCCGCCCGCATTTGCCGGGCGAATATAAAACAGATTGGCGCCTGAAAACTGAATGTCGCGCAGAGCGACGAATGTGCGCTTAGCGCTGGGAAAGCTGCTTTTAAAAACGCTGCGCGTGACGCAGCCAACGCTCACGTCCACATCTTGCGCCCTGGCTCGCTCAATGAATTGCGTGACAATCTGCGGTGTCAGTAGCGGGTGATCGCAGGTTGTCACCAACACTTCAGGCGCGTCTTGAAAATGCGCCAGCGCGGCAGCAATGGATTGGGCCGGGCTATTGGCGGAGGCGAGCAGCGCCATCTCAGGATCAGCTTCGCCAAAAGCGGCATGGAGATGGGCTGGCGCGCTCATGGTGAGCGTGCCCACATCATCTGCATCATTGAGCGCGCTGAACACATAGTCCAGCATGGGCCGCCCATTCAGCGGCAGAAAGGCTTTATGGGCCGCCCCGTTTAAGGCGCCGCTGGTGGCCATGGGGTCCGTGCCAGCGGGGCGTTCGCCCGCAAGCACAAGCGCTGGGATAAGCGCACTGGGGTGTGTCATACCGCTGCCTTTGTCCATGGCTGCTCGCGCGCCGGGTGAACGCTTTTACGCGCAACATCTAGCTCTTGGATTGTTACGTCGGTTTGCCAGCGCCCATCATCGCCGCGTGCAATATCCAGGAGGCTATAGCGCGCCGGGGTATATTTTCCGTGACCAGCGGTATGGGATGCTGAACCGCCGCCCAGCACCGGCACGGGGCCATCGGGGCCTGTAAGGCTGGCGTGCACGGGAAAATGCGTGTGCCCATGCAGGATTAAATCCGCTCCATGCGCAGCAATCATGGCTTGAAAGGCCGGTGCATCGTGCAACGCCTTGCGCCACGACACAACGCCGTCGCTCACCGGATGATGCACCAAAACCAAGCGATACAGCCCGCGCGCTTTGGCGGCATCCAGTATGGCAGCAAGAGCGGCGATTTGCGCGTCGCCCAGCCGGCCTGAGGCCATGCCCGGCGCGGTGGGCGGGCAAGAGTTCGCGCAGATGCAGCAAATACCCTGGGCCAAGCCGATGGGCGCAATGAAGGGAAAGTCGTCTGCGCCCGTCCGCGCGCGCGGCGCTGCGGTTTCAGCCTCGTCCAGGTTTGACCAGCCTTCCATAAACGGGTCCAGCAGCCCCAGCCCGTCGGCCCAGGGCAGGTCCACATAGCTGTCGTGATTGCCTGGCACAAAGGCGGTTGGCAGCCCTGTGAGCTGCTCTGCCATCCAGGTCGCCGCATCACGAAATTCGCTTGGCAGCGCGATGTTGGTGATGTCGCCGGTCACCAAAACGCCGTCGATGCCTTTGGCTTTGGCATCCGCCACCAGCGTATCCAGCGTCCATTGCTGATGGCGCTTATGGCGCTTGCGCAGCCAGGACTGATAGCCCAGTACGCGCTTGCTCAGCAGCGCTGTCACCCGCGGGCGGGCGCGGATGGGCAAGTGGAGGTCAGTAAAATGAGCAAACCGCATGGCACCGGGGTCACAAAAAAGCTATAGGGCGGGCGGCGTCTATCAGTATTTCAATTTCGTGACAAACACCTTATATGCCCGTTCTATGGACTCTCCATGGGATTTGGAAGTGTTTGCGCATGTCTATCGGCCTTATCATCAATGAACGCAGCGACCGCAGTGCGTCCGTTGTGGATGATTTGCTGCACGTTGCGCGCAAATTCTCGTCCGTTCGCCCCGCCATCTTAAACGGCATTGATGGCCTGGATAAAACGCTTTCAGAGATGGGCCGCAAGGGCGTCGAAACCCTTATTATCGGCGGCGGCGATGGCACGCTGCAGGCCGCCTTTACCGATAGCATCAACAACGCCCGCTTTGAGCGCCAGCCGGATTATGTCGCGCTGCCCTGCGGCATGACCAATGTGATTGCCAATGATTGCGGCCTGCGCGGCGCGCCTGTGGCGGGGCTTGATAACTTCCTGTGGCGCCGCCAGCGCGGGGATGTGCAGCCTGTGACCCGGCATCTCATGGCGGTCAAAAATGGCGCGCAGAAGCCTATTTATGGCTTTTTCTTTGGCTGCGCGGGCTTTCATTCCGCCGTCAAATACAGCCGCGAGAAGATTCAGCGCTTTGGCGCCAAACGCTCGCTCCAGCTCATGGCCAGCGTCGCAGGCTATGTGAGTAAAGTGGCGTTTGACACCAACAATACGGTCGAATCTGTGGACCTCTCCATCACCCAAAGCGATGCGCCGGAGCAGCAAGGCACGCACCGTCAATTGCTGGCCATGGCCACAACGCTGCACAGCATTGGCTCTGGCATCTATCCGTTTTGGGGAGAAGGCGATGGGCCCATGGCCGTGACCACTGTGCGCCATCCGCGCAGCCGGCTGCTGCGTGCAACGCCATCGATTTTGCGCGGCAAGTCGCGCCCCTGGTTCCGCGCGCATGGCTATGAAAGCTGGCGTGAGCGGCAGTTGTCTCTGGAATTCGACGGACCCTTTGTCTTCGATGGCGAAATCTTTGAGGCCCAGCGCAGTGCGCCCCTCGTCATCGATACCAGCCGCCAAGCGCAATTCCTCTATTAAGGCCGCCGCCGGCCCGCTATGGCTAGGGCCATGACCGCTCAAAGCGCCATCCGTGACTGCCTATCCGGCCCGGTTCCGCAGGCCGCCGCCCAGCTTGCCAAGACGCTGGAAGCGCGCTTTGCTGGCAGTGATGTTCTGCTCTACGGGTCCGGCATCAGCGTCTTGTCAGAGGCGAGCCCTGCGGACGTGCTCTATGATTTTTATGTCATCGTGCCGGATTACAAACAGGCCTTTCCAAACCCGCTGCTCCGCTTTGCCGGCCGCGTGTTGCCGCCCAATGTGTTTTATCATGATGAGCAAAGCGCGCTTGGCCTCCTGCGCTGTAAATACGCCGTGTTGTCCTTGGCGCATTTTAAAGCGCTGGTGAGCAAACGCACCTTTCACTCCTACTTCTGGGCGCGCTTCGCCCAGCCCAGCCGCCGCGCTGCTGGCAGTGGCGATATGGAGGCCCTGGAAACTATCATGGAGACAGCGGTCAACACCTTTGCAAGCCGTGCCGCCGGCCTTGTGCCGCCTGATGCGGACGTGAGCGCGCTTTGGAAGGCAGGCCTCGGCGCATCCTACAAAGCAGAGCTGCGGGCAGAAAGCCCCGAGCGCGTTGACCGCTTGCTTGAAAGCTACGGCGATTGGCCGGCGAGTGTTACGCAGCCGTCACAGCCGGACTGGACGGGCTCATCTTTCGCGTGGCGCCTGCGCGGCTGGCAAGGCGCGCTCTTGTCGGCCGCCCGGCTCATCAAAGGCGTGTTCACCTTTGACGGCGGCGTGGATTACATCGCCTGGAAAATCTCCCGCCACGCTGGCTTTTCCCTGCCGGTGAAAGAGTGGGAGCGGCGCTGGCCGCTGCTTGGCATCCCCTTCCTCGCGCGGCGCTATTACCGGCTTAAAAAGCATAGCCAGCCGTGAGCTGAAAGGTGCGCGCTTGGCCGGCGCTGGTTTGCTGGAAGGGCTGGCCAAACGTTTGCACTTGGTTTGACACCGTGAAGTTGGCGGGAAAGCCGCTGGTCCGGTTGGCGTTGGTCACGTTGAACACATCCGCGCGCAGCGAAAACGTTCCCGCCGTGGTTTCAAGGCCGTAGCCAATGCCGATATCAAACACCGCGTTCCAGCCCAGCCGCCCAGAATTGCGGCTTTCGCCGGGAAAGCGGTCCGGATTGCCGGTGAATTGGTCGGCGGTCGACAGACCATCTCCGTTCAAATCCGTGGTGCCAAAGACAGCTGGGTCGGGCGTGAAGTTGATGGGCTGTCCCGATTGGATGAGCCCCGCCAAAGAGACGGTGAGGCCCTCTACCGGGTAGAGCGTCACAAGCCCTGAAATCACGTGTGTGCGGTCATTTAGCGAGGGCCCGAAATCCCGCTCAAAGCGGTTGGCATCGTCTGCGCGGAAGTTGATATCGTCCGTATCATTCTCCAGCCGAGAGAGGGTGTAGAACAGCGAGGCATCATAAAAATCATCGCCGCGCGCCTTCTGGATTTTGAAAATCATCGCCGTGTAACGGCTGCGTCCGCCGCTGTCGGTATAGATGATGGAGCGAGCCAGCCCCTGGGTCGGGCGCGAGGCATCGGCAGCCTCCGGCGAGCGCACAAAGCTCATCATCTCCCGCTGGGCGGGGGTGAGCGCATTGAAGGTCGCCAGGTCAAAATCGAAGGGCGCTGGAGCGTTTAAATCGATAAGACGCAGCAGATTGCGCCCGCGGGCATATTGCATGTCGACGCCAATCAGCAGGTCGGGCCGTACTTCCCATTCCACGCTGAGGCTGGCTTGCAGGGCCTCAGGATTCTCAAGGCCAAAGGGGTTGAAAATGCGCCGCTCTGCAATGGGCAGGTTTTGCGCATCAGCGCGCAGGCTCTGCGGGTCTGGGCACATAAACGGCGCGGAACAGGCCGCGCTCACTGTCCGGTTGCCATCATCACTAGTGAGCGCAAATAAATCCGCATCGCTGGGCAGCAAGCCTTGGCTCTGCAGGTCTTCCAATTGGCTGATGAACTCCTGCGCCCGGCTGCCTTGTTGGATGGCGTCAGAAATCACCGCATAGGGGATTTTCTCAACAAACCGCCCCACGCCGCCGCGGATGGAGATGTCTGGCCGCGGCAGATAGTTGAAGGCAAAGCGCGGGGAGATGTTGTCGGTGTCGCTGCCAGCGCCGACGGCTGTGAGCGAATCATAGTCATAGCGCAGGCCCAATGTGAAACTCAGGTCGTCGCGCACTTGCCACTGGTCTTCCACAAACGCGCTATAAAGCGCCTGCGTGCGGCCAAATCGGTTCGGCTGCGTTTCAAAGACGGCGTCTATGATGGTGGCATTGGCTGGGACGTCCGCAATCGACAGGTCCAGCCCCGCAGCCGAGAGCGCGTCGATGGACGCGCCCGGTATCGACAAAGCGAAATTGCCATTCACATTGCCGCCGCCCGCCAGGGCGAAATTGGCAACGATGATGTCGATGCCGCCTTTCAGCCTGTGTTGCCCCCTCGTCGCGGTGAGCACATGTTTGGTCTGCCAGGTGCGCTCGCGCGAATCGAAGATAAAGCCGGGGTGGCCGATGACGGCCAGCGGCCGGGTCAGGTCATTTTCCTCAAACAGCGTTGCTTGCGGGCCAGGGCCGTTGAGCGGCTGGCCAAAGTCCCAGCGGAAGCGGCTGTATTGCAGCGCGCCGCTATAGCCAAGGCTGTCTCCAGTGAAACTCACCTGCAGCGCTGCATTGAGGGACTGGCGGTCTTGCACGCTCCCCGCGCTGGGGAAGGTCACGCCGCCATCCAGCCCGCCGCCAGGTCGCTCCAACTCCACATCGCCCACATTCAGCCGTACATTGGCCCGCCAGCGCTCGCTGAGCTGCGCATCCAAACGCCCGGTAATGAGCAGCTGTGTGTTGCGGCCTGCCACATCGCCAGAGATGCCCAGGTCTGGGCTGGAGACGATGTTGGTGGTGTCATCGCGGATGTATTCAGCATTGATAAAGCCAAACAGCCGGTCTTTGATGAGCGGCCCGCTGAGGCTGAGCGCGCCTTGATAACGCTCAAAAGAATCGGCAACGGGCTGTCCAAACAGGCTGGTTTGCGTGCCTTCCGGCTCTTTCGTCAGAAAGCCACCAGGGCGCGTGACGAAGACCATTTCGCCTTGGAAATCATTGCTGCCAGAAGGCGTCGTTACGTTCACGATGCCATTGGCCGTGCGCCCGAATTCGCTGGAATAAGAGCTCACCAGCACCGTCACATCCTGCAACGCCCCAACCGGCACAGCGAATTTCTGGCCGCCTAGGAAGTTCTCATTATTATCCAGCCCATCAATCATGTAGTTAGTGTAGAGCGCGTTGGCCCCGTTGATGGCCACGGCCGGCGCTTCCCCGAAAAACCCCGTTGATTGCGTCACGCCAGGCAAGCGGAACAGCAAGCGCTCCAATGAGCGCGCCTCAATGGGTAATTTGGCAATCTGCTGCGCTGTGAGCGTGGCGGAAATCTCTGCGTTGGAGCTGTTGAGGGAGAGCGTTCTCACGCTGGCAACCACATCAATTGCCTCCACAGCGTTTGTGCTTTCCAGGGAAAGCGTCAACGTCCTGGTGAAACCGTTCCGCAAAGCAAACGGTCCTTCGCTTGCCATACCGGCCGCTTGGCGCGCGCGCACTTGCCAGCCTTGCGCTGCCGCCAAAGGCCCGGCGCGCACCCGCCCTTGGGCGTCGCTTTGTTTGGTGATGCGCAGCCCCAACGCTGCGTTGTCGATGGTGACATCTGCGCCGGCCACAGCCTGGCCATCTTGGCTCAAAATACGGATTTCAAGCGCAGCTTGCGCCCAGGCTTGTGTGCTGATGACGCACAAAGCAGCTGCCAGCGGCAGCAGGTGAATGCGAGGCAGAGTTCCCTCCTAGAAAAGACCTTTTGGTGCCGGGTCTATGCCCGTGCTTGCGCTCTTCTTAGCGCGCCTTTTGGCCGAGCGCATCTCACAAGGACGTGAAAGCGTTTCGGCTGCATGGACTCCGTCAAGGCTGCTGGGCTATGAGCAGGCCATGCGCGCGCTTTTATTTGTGTTTTGTCTTCTTGCGGGGCTCCCAGCCCAGGCTGGCAGCGTGCGCGTGGCCACAGCCAGTAATTTCGTGCCCACGATGGCGGCGCTTGCTAAAGCCTTTGAGGCAGACACTGGCCACCGGGTTGATGTGATGGCGGGCTCGTCCGGCGCCATCTACGCGCAAATTCTGCAAGGCGCGCCCTTTGACATGTTCCTCTCCGCCGACGCTGCCCGCCCTGCAAAGCTGGTGGACGCCAAGCAAGCAGCACCGGAGCACAAAGCCACCTATGCCCTAGGCGCCCTGGCCTTGTGGTCCCGCAAAGAGGTATCGTTTCCAGATGCATCGACAGCCTCCGCCTATCTGACCGCTCTACCGCCACGTCAGCTGGCCAGCGCCAATCCGGCCACTGCGCCTTATGGCCAGGCCGCGCAGCAAACGCTTTTGGCACTGGGCGTGGAGCCACGCCAGCTGGTGACGGGGCAAAACATCGGCCAGGCCTTTTCGCTCGTGGCCAGCGGCAACGTGGATGCGGGGTTCGTCGCGGCAAGCCAGCTCACCAGCGTCACACTGGGCAGCATCTGGCGCGTGCCGCCCAGCCTGCACCAGCCTATACAGCAGGACATGGTTTTGCTCGCCCGCGCGCGGGGCAACAAGGCCGCCAAGGCTTTGTTCGCATGGCTGCAAAGCCCAGCGGCGCGCGCTTTGATTGTCAAGGCGGGCTATAGCCTGCCGGCCCAGCCCTAAGGCGCATGATGGATTGGAGCGCGATTTGGCTGACTGGGTTGCTAGCGGGCGTCACCGCAAGCCTGCTCCTGGTGGTCGCCCTGCCAGTCGCCTGGTGGCTGTCGCGCACCCAGCACTGGGCTAAACCTGTCATCGAGGCGATCACCGCCATGCCTTTGGTGCTGCCCCCGACCGTGCTCGGCTTCTACCTCCTGCTCTTGTTTAGCCCCGCGGCCCCCATTGGCGGTGCTTGGATGGCAGTGACGGGCGAGACACTCAGCTTCTCGTTTGAAGGCCTGGTGCTGGCTTCTATGCTCTATTCTCTGCCCTTCGCCGTTCAGCCGCTGCAAAGCGCTTTTGAGCAGCTCGATGATGCCGTGCTGGAAGCAGCCGGCAGCTTAGGCGCTGGCCGGCTCGACCGGCTGCTGAGCATCGCCCTGCCCTTGTCCAAACGCGGCGTCCTCACCGCTGCCGTCCTAAGCTTCGCGCACACGGTGGGCGAATTCGGCGTGGTGCTCATGGTGGGCGGCAATATCCCAGGCGAAACCAAGGTGATTTCCATCGCCATCTACGAATATGTGGAAACGCTGCGCTATAGCGAGGCGCATTGGCTGTCGGCCCTGATGCTCGCTTTCTCTTTTGCCGTCCTGGTCACGGTCTACACAATCAATCGGCGGGCCCTGCTGCGTGCTTGACAGTCCACGCCTCACGCTCCAGCTCAGCATGCCCGTCTTGGACAAGCAGCTTGATGTGGATGAAAGCATCGCGCTGGCGGGCAACACCACCGCCTTATTTGGCCCCTCCGGCAGCGGCAAGAGTCGGCTGCTGCGCGCCATCGCCGGCGTTGATTGGAAGGACGCCGGCCGCGCGCTGGGCCGTATCACCTACGGCAGCCAGGTTCTGCTCGACAGCGAGGCTGGCACATATGTGCCCATGCACCAGCGCCCGGTGGCCTATGTGCCGCAAGCGCCAGCGCTCTTCCCCCATATGAGCGTGGAGCGCAACATCGCCTACGCCGTCAAACGCGCCTTTCCGGGCGGGCCAAGCGTCGACAGGCTTATCGAGCTGCTCGACCTGGGGTCTCTCGCAGACGCGAAACCAGACACCTTGTCAGGCGGTGAGCGCCAACGGGTGGCTTTGGCCCGCGCCTTGGGTCGGGGCGCGACATTGCTGTTGCTGGATGAGCCTATGGCAGCCCTCGATCGCGGGCGAAAGCTGGAGATGATGGCGGCGCTCGAGAGCGTTCAAAGCCAGCTCGGCATCTCCATCATCCTGGTCAGCCACGCCATTGAAGAGGTCATGCGCCTGGCCAGCCACACGCTCGTGCTCGCCAGCGGCGATGTCCTAGCGCACGGGCCGACTGTGGAAGTGTTCGACACCATCAATCAAAGCGACGCCATGGGCGCGTTCGAAGCCGGCAGCGTGCTCGAGGCGGTCGTTGACCGCCACAACAGCGCCCACTGGCTCACCCACATGCGCGTGGGAGACCAAACCCTAGCGATGCCGCTGCTGGAACGCTTGGAGGAAGGCACCCGCGTCCTCCTGCGCATCCGCTCCCGCGACGTCGCCATCGCGCTCGATAAACCCACAGGCCTCAGCATCCGCAACTGCCTGCCCGTCACCATCACCGCCATCACCAGCCCCCCAGACTCCGCCTTTGCCGAAGTCGCCCTGCGCCTAGAGGGCGCCGCCCTCAGCGCCCGCATCACCAAAGCCGCTTGTAAGGATTTGGGGCTGGAGGTTGGGCAGGAGGTCTATGCGCTTGTGAAGTCTGTGAGCTTTGATCGGCGGATGGTGTGAGGCTCGCTTCTTTGACAGCCATCTTAAATCAAAGGCCTGTTGATAAGCGGCCGACAAGGAGCCGCCTTGCTCATGGGGATATTCAATAAACCTCGATCAGATTTGTACTTGGGCACAACTGCGGTTGTACCCAGGTCAGCTATCAAGAAACTTTTGGAAGGTGACTTTCTTCCTGGAACCGATGATCTTGACGTTTCTCTAAAGCAAAAGTTGGAACAGATCTTTGACCTATCCAAAGCGACCGATCTCAAAGACCCTAAAGATACTGATCTGGGAATAGATGTAATCGTTACAAATTATCTTTTAGGGCCATCGGGCGGATACATAGATGTGATAGATGTCCCAATATTTTGGAGACCTAAGATTGAGGTCGCAGCACGGGTATATAAATTATGCGACGGACGGACTGTGTATGCAACTAGGTCAGTCAAGAAACTATCGTTCAAAGAGTATTTTTCTCGAATTCTTTCCTTTCGCGGCTTTTTTCCTGGAAAACGATTTTCGATTCCGCAGACATGTCCGTCTTATTGGAAGAGGCGTTGTAAGCTTTGACTGGCGGATGGTGCGAGTTAGGCACATCAAATTTTGGCGCTTTGCTGACATTGGCTTGCGGATGGAGATTGAAAAACCGTGGAGTTCTGCGGTTATAAAAGTCTCCAAGAAAGTACTTTTGCGCTGTTAGGTGAAAAGTGATGAACGCGCTCGAGATGCTTATCGAATGGTGGGGCAAAACCAACACGCAAATCAGTACGACGAAAACGGATGAAAGTCGCATTGTGGCGCTGGAACGGCGATATGGCATTTCAATACCTGAAGACTTTCGCCAGTACTTAATGAACGCTCCCACAGAAGAAAATTGGGATGCTGAA
>JBCCDR010000036.1:0-12624 GCA_039030675.1 Pseudomonadota bacterium
AAGCTCACTGCCCTTTTCGCTGGTTTCAACATCCATCCATTGATACGGGATCAGATTACCTGAAAGGAAATCTTTGATAGTATGAGACTTTGGCGACCACTGATAGCCAACTATTTTGCAGAAATCGGCTGGTCCGCCAGCTTCGGGTAAATGCAGGAGGAGCCAAGAAACAGCAGTTTTTCAACGCTTTGCGATGCCGCGGCTTTGATGAGATTGGCCTCAATCATCAAGTTATCGTAGAGAAAATCTGCTGGATAAACGTCGTTGGCATAAATACCGCCGACCTTCGCCGCAGCGACAATCACCACATCCGGCTTTTGCGCTGCCATCCAGGTCTTGACGTCAGCCTGGCGGATCAGATCAAGCTCCGCACGTGAGGCTGTGAGAATGTCGACATCGCTGACTGTCTCAAGGCGTCGCACCAAGGCGCTGCCTACCATGCCGCGGTGACCAGCAACGAAAACGCGTTTCCCTTCCAGGGCGTACATAGCCGCCTAGGCGTCCTTGATGACTTGCGCCGTTTGCATGACACGCAAATCCTCTTGGACTATTTCAATGGCCAGGTCCCGCGGGCTTGTCTCATGCACCCAGCCGAGCTTTTCCTTCACTTTTGTGGGATCGCCTAAGAGCAAATCGACTTCCGTGGGCCTGAAATAGCGCGGGTCAATCTCCACTAGTACGCGCCCTGTTTGGCTGCAGCGGCCAATTTCATCAACGCCCGTGCCAGACCATTCAATCTTGATGCCGGCCTCTTCAAAAGCCCACTCAACAAAGGTGCGCACAGGCGTGGTCACGCCCGTCGCGAGCACATAATCGTCGGCCACATCCTGCTGCATCATGAGCCACATACCGCGCACATATTCACGCGCATGGCCCCAGTCGCGCTGGGCGTCAATGTTGCCAAGATAGAGCTTGTCTTGCTTGCCGAGCTTAATGGCCGCCACAGCGCGGGTGATTTTACGGGTCACAAAAGTCTCCCCGCGTAGCGGACTCTCGTGATTGAAGAGAATACCGTTGGAGGCGTGCATCCCGTAAGCTTCGCGGTAGTTCACGACAATCCAATAGGCATAGAGTTTCGCCGCCGCATAGGGCGAGCGCGGATAAAAGGGTGTTTTCTCTGATTGCGGCACTTCTTGCACCAGCCCATAAAGCTCAGACGTCGAGGCTTGATAAAAGCGGCTTTTATCTTCCAAGCCCAAAATGCGAATGGCTTCCAGCAACCGCAGGGCACCGACCGCGTCAGCATTGGCGGTATATTCTGGAGTCTCAAAGCTGACTTTCACATGGCTTTGGGCTGCTAGGTTGTAAATCTCGTCTGGCTGCGTTTCTTGGACGATTCGGATGAGGTTGGTCGAATCCGTCATATCTCCATAGTGCAGCACGAAGCGTTGATCGGCTTCATGCGGGTCTTGATACAGGTCTTCAATGCGGCCGGTATTGAAGCTTGAAGAGCGCCGCTTGACGCCATGGACTTTATAACCTTTGTCGAGCAGCAATTGAGCCAGATACGCGCCGTCTTGACCTGTGATGCCGGTAATGAGGGCAGTTTTTTGCGTCAAATGTCATTTCGCTAGTGGATGGCCCACACCATGGGCCTGCGGTGGCTGGTGATAAGGCTTACCTCTGTATTTTTCATAAACGAGCGCGTCCACAAGAAAGCGAAACCAAAAGCCCTGGAGCACATGATAAATGATGCCGGCCTTGCCATCGAGAAAGCCGAGCTGGACAATCAAACGCCAGACCACATAGCCAAACCCGCGCAGCAAGGGCGGGCAGGCATAATAGAGCTTGCGCAGATAACGGCGCCGCTCGATCGCATTGCCTGCCGCCTTTGGCGCAACCTGCCCCTCTGGTTGGGAGCCAACATGGCTGCTGGCTGCCTCAAGGGCTTCGACTTGCGCCCATTTCACATGCTTATGGGACCAATCAGTCAGTGAAATCGCTTGATGATCCCGCATTGCGCCAGGCAGGAGCTGCGTGCGCGCAGGCGGCAGAAAGTGCTGGTCATAAGCGCGCTGTTCGACCCGTACAGTCCCGCTCCTAAACAGCCGGCAATGAACACTCGACGCGCCGCCCCAGCGCAGCTGTTTGCCAAGAAAGACGACATCACGGCGCATCAGATAAGCATCCACCTCAGCGTCTGTGAGCGTGAGGGCCTTGATCGCGCTCACAAGCGTATCGTCCATTTCTTCATCCGCATCCAAATGCAGTTGCCAGCGGCTTTGCTGAGACAGGAGATCGATGAGGCTATTGCGCTGGTCGGTATAGGAGGTGAAGGCGCGCTGGTGGATCACGGCACCAAAAGAGCGAGCAATCTCCAGCGTCTTGTCAGTACTGTAGGAATCCAGTACCGCGATGGCTGTGCTTACCTTTCGCGCAGCCGCGAGAGTCGCCGCCAGGCTGCTTTCACAGTTAAACGTCAGAACGCCTATGGCGGGGTCATTCGCGCGCATTCCTCTCTCCCTTTCTATGGCGATGCGTTGGCTGTCCAGACATTAAAGCCGCTTGGTTTGACGGCAGTGTGCGCCAACACATCTTCAAAATAGGCGATGGTCTTTATCAGCCCATCGCGCAGAGCAACGGTGGGCGACCACTCCAGCAGCTCCTTTGCCAAGGTGATGTCCGGCTGGCGCTGCTTGGGGTCATCGGATGGCAAGGGGAAAAACTCCAGTTTTGACCGTGAGCCAGAGAGGGCAATGATCTCCTCCGCCAGCGCCCGAATGGTAAACTCTTCCGGATTGCCCAGATTGAGCGGCCCACGCACGTCCTCCTCCGTCTCCATAAAGCGCATAATCGCAGACACCAGGTCGGACACGTAGCAGAACGAGCGGGTTTGCTCGCCCGATCCGTAGAGCGATATCGGCTTGTCTTGCAGCGCTTGAATAATGAAGTTGGAGATGACCCGCCCGTCATTGGGGTGCATGTGGGGCCCATAGGTGTTGAAGATACGGCCCACCTTGATGGCAACGCCGTGCTGGCGATTGTAATCGAAGAAAAGCGTTTCAGCGCAGCGCTTGCCTTCATCATAGCAAGCCCGGGTGCCTATGGGATTGACGTTGCCCAAATAGCTTTCCCGCTGGGGGTGCTCATGGGGGTCGCCATAAACTTCCGATGTCGAAGCCTGGAAAATTTTGGCTTTGGTGCGCTTGGCCAGACCCAGCATATTGATGGCGCCATGCACACTCGTCTTGGTCGTTTGCACAGGGTCAAACTGATAGTGAATGGGGCTGGCTGGACACGCCAGATTGAAAATCTCATCGACCTCCACATAGAGCGGAAACGTCACGTCATGGCGAATGATCTCAAAATGCGGATTGGCGATCAGATGCTTGATATTGCCGCGGGCGCCGGTGAAAAAATTATCGATACACAGGACGTCGTGGCCTTGCTCCAGCAGCGCGGCACAGAGGTGTGAGCCGATGAAGCCGGCACCGCCGGAGACGGCAACTCTCTTGCGCAAATGCATGGCTAACCTCCCGCCAGACTGGGCTCGGCGACGCGCGGCGGTTGACCCTGCAGCGCGTGGCTGACACCTGCCCCTAAAAACACAAGCCACGCTATGGTGATCGCAGGAACGCCAAGGGGGACGTTCACCCAGGACAGTAAAAACAGCTGGACGCTCATCCCAAGGCAGGCAGCTGAGATGATGCTGGACCGGCGCGCGCAGGCTGGCTTGCTCGCCATCACAGCGAGGGAGGCCAGCAGGACAAAAAACGCGCTGGCGCAGGGAATGCCAAGCGCGATGACGGCGGCAAGATAGCCATTGTGCGCATGAGGAAGCATGCGCGTGGAGACCTGCGCAGCGTCGACGTAGGCAGGCGCCACATCTGCAAAGCCACCGAACCCGATGCCCAGCCAAGGCTCGCCTAAGACAAGGCGCCAGGCGAGCTCAGTGAGGTCCCAGCGCGCGGCAAGCGCTTTGGCTGTCTCTGCAGGGGTGCCACGCAACGCGATGCTTACGGCTTCAATCAAGAGGACGCTAAGGACGATTGCCGCAATAACGGTCGCCCGTCGCCGCTTGGAAAGACTGACCGGCAAAGCGCTGGCAATGATTACGCCAACGCCGATGAGCGCGCAGGCTGTCGCGCCGCGGGCACCAGTCGCAATCAAGAGCGCCAAGAGAGACACCGCGCAAACGACAAAGCCGAAGTACCGCTGCCCTGGGGACATGGCGCAGGCAGTGCAGACACACAGCCCCATCCCCACAAAAGCCGCATAATCATTGGCGCTGGGAAAAGAGGCGGACAAACGTCCATCCCCATAGGCTTGAAACACGCTGCCGAGCGCAGGGCTGAAGACGACCAGCAAGGCAAGCGCGCCGAGCAGCGCCTGCAGCAGCAAAAATCCATGCACAAGCCGGCGGCATGCCCTGCGCGAGGCACCACAGGCAAGCCCCGCTCCAAAGAACACAGCATAGAGGCAGAGCCAAGACAAAGCCTGCCGAGCTTTAAAGGGGTCTACCGCAATGGCGATTTGTCTTGCGGCTTGACCAAAGGCATCCTGCCGCGCATCCAAAACGCTGATGCCAGACGGGCAGAAGGGGAGCGTTTGAAACAGTCCCCAAAGGAGCAACACCCCAAACAAAACAGCCGGCCACACTAATCGGCGCGGCACTGCGAAAGCCGCGCCGTTGCTGATCGCCCAGCAGCCACCAAAGATGCACAGCGTTCCGGCCCCTACACTGGCAAGCGACACAGCGAAAGGCTGCATGCCTGCAAAGACAGCTGAGATGACAGCCAAAATGCAGACAAGCGCCGTTGCGACCCAGCCTAGGGGCGCCGGATGCAAAGCCTCACGCTGCAACGAGGTCACTAAAGGCGCTTTCCAGGCGATCGATGATGGTATCCCGGCTCCACACAGCCTTGGCCCGCTCGCGGGCTTTCGCGCCAAGCGCGGCGCGGCGATGATCATCCTTTGACAAGGCATGGATGGCCGCTGCCAGAGCCGAAGGATCCTCCGGCGGCACAATCACGCCGCAGCCGTTGATTTCACGCGCGAGCCCCCTGTCAGGGCGCACACCTGCTATGACAGTGCGGCCTGAGGCGAGCATGTTGGTGAGTTTCGAAGGCAGCACCAAATCAGCCACGTCATCTTTTTGCGGGAGCACATGCATGCTCGCCATCGATAGCAAAGCGCCAAGCTGATCCTTCGACTGCAGGTCTTTAAACATGATATTTGTGAGGCCGCGGGCGCGGTCGATCAGGCTTTGCCGGCGCGGCCCGTCGCCGCAGATGACCATCGTGAGATCGCACACACCTTCGAGTAACCGGGCTGCATCGACTAGGCTTTCCAGGCCCTGCTTCTCACTCAAAGCGCCGGAATAGAGCGCAACATGCTGGGATTTGATGCCCCATTTTGTGCGGAAATGAGATGGGATGTCTGGCCGAACGGCATCGACATCTGCCCAGTTTCTAAACTCAAAAACACTGTCCTTTGCACAGCCCTTCTCTCGCAAACGCAGGCACATTTCCGGGGAGATGCTGCTCAGGCGGTCAAAGCGCTTTAAAATGTGTTTCTCCAGCCCAAGGCCAAAGCGTACGGGGCCTGCTTTGTCAGAGAACTGCCGGGTCGCTAAAGCCGCCTCAATCTCAAAATCCTGCACATGAAGCCAGGTCCGTGCCCCGCATATCTTGCTGGCAAGCAAGGCCAGCGGCGCTGCAATCAAAGACGGCGCGACAGTCCAAATCAGGTCGGGCTTAAAACGCTGCGCGCAGCGCAAAAACGGGCCAATGGCGGAACTGGCAAAGCTGGCGTGATGGACCACGCGCTTTAAGGCGCTTGGCTGCTGCGGGACATAGAGCGGACAGCGCTTTATTGTCATATTCGGTGCTGCTTGCGACAACCAAAGCCGGGAATGAAAGCCGTTTTGTATCTTCCAGTGCGGATAATACGGATAGGACGTTACAACCTTTACGTGATGGCCGCGCGCGCAGAGCGCTTCAGCGAGCTCGGTTGTATAAACTGCAACGCCCGTGAGCTCAGGAGCATAATTTAGCCCAAGCATGAGTATTTTCATAAGCCCCACCTTGCTGCCCCAAAATAGGACAGAACACCTAATTTTGGCCCTTTATGGGCCAAAAAATGCCGCGCAAATGGGGGCATTGCGCAAAAACAATCAGTCCAGAGCATGGTCGAAAGCCACCTGAGAGGCCAACAACCTCAAAGTGTAGAACGCCAAAGCCAAGCCCTAAAAACGCAACACAGAGCAATACATTGAAATGATTCTAACTATCTCAAAAGTAGTGTTTCGGACTTGTTACGTCAAGGAAATGAATCAGTTGCAACTATAGAGAGTATTTACTCAACCGATACTATCGGAGCGGCTATAGTCGAACGCTCATGGCCCGCCTTTTAAGAGCTTTTGAAGTGGCAGAAAGCAGCCCAACGACCGCAAATGGCAGCAGGACATACATGAATTGAGAGATGTTTAAACAAGAGCGCAGGCACATATAGACGTAGATTAAAACAATCGGCACGCTTAGCAGGCTGGTCATTGGCCGCCTTTGCCAGCTGCTCTTGCGCAGCGCCCATAGGAGCAAGAGATAGAGCGCGCAGATATAGAGCGTTGAAAGCGCAGCGCCTGGCAAGGGGCCGTAGAGCGCGACAAACTCGCCCACGAAGCCTTGCGTCCACCATGTCTCTTTATAACCTTGATAGTCTTGCGCGGTGAGCAAGGGTTTGCCGGGCCAGACCGCCCTAGGAACCCAGTTGAGCAGCGCCGTTTGCCAAAACTTGAGTGACGGGACCCGCTCGGTCGTGGTGGCCGCGCGGTCCAGCGCATGCACGGTCAAAGCAAAATTGTTGTCCTGGTGATAGCCGATGGAAATGTCTTGCGCCTCACGCAACTGAGCCAAACCGCCGCTGCGGAACTGGTACATCACGCTCGAGGCGGCAAACAGGGCAATACAGCCACCAACAAGGAGCGGCAGGCGCAGCGATGGCGGCAAACGCTTGGCAAAAACAAGGCCCAGCGGCAGAAAACTGAGTACAAAGACAGTGCGCGAACCACTTGCAAACAAGAAGACGGCGCCGACGATAAAACTGGCCAACAACAGGCCCCGTACTGGCCAGCGAAACAGACCCAGCGCGTATCCGCCTCCCAAAATTGCGACGCAGCCTGGCAAGGCTGATTCAGCAATGGAAAAAAGCGGATTGCGGACACCGCCGCTGAGAAATCGCACATCCGACAAGCGCTCAGAACGCGCCGCAAAAATCCCATCGGCCACCGCAGCGATGCTGTAGCCGTGAAAGCGAAAAACAAATAACGCGTAGCAAAGCAGAATAATGAGAGCGCACCACGTGAGCTGTTTCGCCGCGGTCCTGTCTTCAACGATGGCAAAAATTGAGGTTTGGGTTTGTGGCTTGAAACCGCTGGCATCCTGCTTCAACACGCTGTGCAAAAACGATAAAGCAAGCGTCATCGCCGCCAAGATGGCAAGCAAGCGCATATGCGCCGCCTCCAGCCGCCAAAGCTCTGGGCGGCTCCAACGCGTGATATAGGCGCCGGCCCCATGCAGCGCATAATCGCTCACATAGAGATAGCACAGCATGGCTAATAGACAGGGCAAGGCCAAGCGGGCGTCTATGGCGCGGCCCCTTAAAATGACCTGCTGGAGCAAATACCCAGCGACCGCCACACACAGCATGACATGAAGCAGGACGAGCAAACCGGGCGTCACGACGCGCTCGGCGTTTGCACAAAGCCTGCTCGGTTGAAAATGGCGCACAACTTTGTCGCGGCCTTATCGACATCCACCATGGGGTCAGCCACCTGCTGCAACACATGCGACTTTTGCCGAGCAGGGGCATGGCTGCCGAGCTGCGCAAACACATCCGCTGGGGTCAAGGTGCTTGCAAAGTTTCGGACCTGAGCAAAATGCGCGCTGTGCAAACGGCTGCTGGAGAGAACCTGCGCGCCAGCACAAAGCGCTTCCGTCACAGTGGTCATGCCAGCGGCGTGGCTGGTGCCCTGGGCGATGGGCACCAAGACGCAGCGGGTATTTTGATACAGCCAAATGAGGTCTTGATAGTCGATTTGTGACAAGCGGAGAATATTGCCGCTGGCTTCCACCGACTGGGCCTGTCGCCGCACTCTGATGATGGGGTATCGCTCTGCCACGGCCTGGACAAAGCCCTCGTCTCGGTCCGCATCACCCACAACAAGCAGGCTGTTGGCAACACGGCTGCCCCAACCAGCCTCTTTGAGCGCCATCTCAACAGCGCGAGAGCGAACCGCCTTGGACGCAAAAAAGGCCTCATCGACCAGTGGCGGGAGATAATGCACGCGGCCACGCACTTGCGACTGCTTAAGGACGCGGTGCGTGCGCCTGTCCATGGCAATGACGTCGGTCGCTCTGGCAAGCAGCCAAGCAAAGCGCAACCGTGCAAGTCGCCGCCGCAGCCCGGGACCGCGCTCAGGCAGCCCAAAGGTTAAGAATATCAGGCGCCCCGCTACACTCAGCCAAAGGGCTTTCAGCGAGGGGCGCCAGGTGAAATAGGCGCTGCCCGGCCCGGCAAAGAGGGACGGCGAGCGCAGACGCAGGCCAGCGTGATGCGCGGCTTGCGTGATGGCATAGAGATAATGGCGGGGCGTCTCGCGGGAGAACGCCCGATTGCCTACCTCCGTGTTTGGATTGTCATCAACCATCAGCACATCAGGCGGCATGAGCACGCTCCCCAGACATGTCAAACAGCAAGGCAGCCATGGCGGCCACCCCCGCTGCAGCGCTCACACCCGTCAACGCCCAAGGCACCGGATAACGGATTAAGAGCGCAGCGCCGGCAAGGAGGACGCAGCCGATGCATGTTATGTAGCGAAGGGACGGCCGGTAGCGCACAGCAATGTCATTAAGGACCATGAAACTCGCTGACGCGGCCAAATAGCTCGCAGCCGGCACAAGCGGCAGCTGAGCCGGCACATAGGACGCTGGGATGAGCAGACTGATGGCCCAGCGCAGGAGCGGCACGCAGGCCCAAATGGCCATCACCAGGCAGCAGCTGACACTGGCAAGCCCAATGCAAAGCCTGACAAATGCCGACTGGGAGACATCAAAATGGGCCTGACTAAAGATGTAGCGCGATAGAAAGCCATAGACGGCATTGAGCGGAGATAAGCAGCCCAGCGCGACCAGGAACACGCCATAGCTGGCTTGGCTCATCCCGGCGACAAGCAAGAGCGCATGCATGTTTTTCAAAGCCAGAAAGCTCGTTTGCGCTGCCCAACGGGGCCAATCCACAACAGCTTCGCGGGTCGCAGGCCGATCACCGTGTTGCCGGCCGCGTGCGTAATGCATCACCACAACCGCTGCGGTGAGCCCTGTTGCGATGAGGTAGACACTGATGCCAACGGACAAACCAGAGTGAGACAGACCTGCAAAGCCAAGCGTCGCAAGCGCGAGAAACGCTGGGTAATATAGGCCAAGCCCCTGCGACAGCATGATATTCCCAAGGTAGTTCAGGCGCCGCAACAATGCGTCATTGACCACAGACAGCCCTGCGACCAGCGCAAAAGCGGCGATGAGATATGGCGTGCTAGCAGCGCCCGGAAGCGCGAGGACAAGCGCAAACACAGCGCCGCAAGCAGCGGCTGGAATAGCCCATAGAAGGGAGCCTATCGAGACCGCCGCATGCACAGCCCAACGGGCAGAGACGCCGGGCGCGAAGAAGACGGAGGACATCCACGCAATAGCATAGGCGGCGCCCAAAACGCCGCGCTCCTCGGGCGTGACGATATGCGTGAGGGCGATGAGAAACAGCGCAAAGAGCGCGACGTTGAGCGCTGACAGCGTCATGCTCTGGCCAGCCAGTCTTATAAAGCCCGCTTTGGTCATGACTTGCCTGCCTGTATAGCGCAGCCAAGCATGCGCGCTGGCACGCCGCCAACAATCGCGCCGGCGGGCACATCGCGCGTGACCACAGCATTGGCGCCAACGACCGCGCCCGCCCCGATGGTCACGCCCGGCATGACGCAAACGCCCCGGCCCAACCAAACTCGCGCGCCGATGGTGGTGGGACCACCGCGATAGCCGCCGTGCTTGGCGCCGGCGGCGGCCCCATGGTCATGGGTGAAATCGCGGATACTGGTGTATTCGCCCACCATCGCGTCCTCACCGATGGAGATATGCTCGCGCGCTGCAAGCACCAGCCCGGCATTGAACGAACAGCGCGGCCCAATGTCGAGCCTAGCGCCGGGAAGGGCCGTGATTTGGGCGGAGGAAAATAAGCACGCATCGCCCACACGCACATGCGCCTTTGCCAGATGTGTCGCGCGAATGGGGCCAAGGAACCGCACATTGCGGCCAATGACGATATGCCTTGAAAAGACAGCGCAGGCCGCGCGGTAGGCAAGGCTCCGAAACGCGCAGCGCACTCTGTCAATCGCGGTGAACACGTCACGGTCAGACCAGGCCATCGCACACATCTTTCCATTGCGACAGGGCGGCTTGATGCTGGCGCTGATAGGCTGCGTGGACGCCGGTTTGGCGGCTGCGCAAGGCCTGTCTGTCGTTGGCAAAGCGCCTGAGCAAAGCGAGCGCTTGGCGATGAAAGGCCTCAGACGGCACCACCGCGCCGCCCAGCGCATCCACATCCTCGCCTGTGCAGCCAATGTCCGTGGTGATGGGGACAATGCCAAAAGCCGCGCACTCAAACACGATATTAGGCTGCGCTTCGTCGCGATAGCTGGAGGGAAACAAGAACACGTCCATGTCTGCCAGGACGGCCTCTTTGTCAGGGCCGTCAAGCGGCCCGTGCAGCGTTGTATTCTCCAGCATCCTCAGCGCGTCATAGAGGTTCTGCTGGCTTGGATGGCGCGGCGCGCCCACGACGTGAAACGCAAAGTCCGCGTCCCCAGCGCAGGCCTGGCAGATGGACGCAAAAACATCGAGCCCCTTGCCGGGCAGAATATTGGAGAGGAACAGCACATGGATGGCGCCCTCACCATCCGCCTGATTGGGTACTGGGCGACCTGGCCAGAAGGCTGCATTGCTGCCAATCGCGCTTTTGCCAGCCCAACCATAGCGCGCAGCAAACTGCGCGGCCATGCAAGAGCATAAGAGCAAAACCGTCGCCTGCGGCAGCAACCGCAGCACCATCGCAAAGGATTTGGCGTGCACGCGCAGATGGCGGAAGCTGCGTACGGACACCAGGACGGGAACTGCTCGCTCAAACGCCAATCGCAGGCAGAAAGCCACCAACATGCTGCGCACGATGCCATGCCCGCCATCGAGCACAAAGTAGCACAGGCCTATGGGCTGTTTGCGCTGGGCGAAAAGCGCTCGCGCGATCTGCGCCAGCAACACGAAAGACGCAGCGCTGACGTTAAGGAGCGACGCACGCTTTTGGAGGGGTATCGCGGTGTTGAGGTGCACACGGGCAAAGCCGGTTGCCTGCAGTTGGCGCGCCAAACGAAGGGTATCGCGGCTTGATCTGTCTCGGGTGCGTCGTCGTCCCAGTGGCGCATTTCTTCTACGGCAACCTTTGTCGGGGCCGGGCTGTCAGATAGCCAGAGCGAAAGGGCCCAAGCGGCATGAATGAGCGTGAGCAAGAGCAAGAGCGTGGTGAAACACATCACCCACAGGGCGATACCTGCGCTGCGGTCCTCTTTCGCCGCGCGCCAATACGCGACCCAGTCGAGCGGGGGTGTGGCAAACGCCGCCCACAGCTCGAGAAGACCCACGAGACCTGCGAGCAGGATCATCAGGCAGCCGATCCCGATGAGCAGATCAAAGGCCATGAAGGTGATCAAAGCCCCAGCCTCGTGACGATGATCCAGACTGATCTGTAGGAGCTTGCCGTGTCGCGGACACAGACACCCGATCTGCCAAAGCATTGGCGACGTGCAAGAGGAGGAAGAAAAAACAGTCGCCGTCGCGTCATCCGTGTTGCCCAGAAACACGGAGAAAACGGCAAGGAAACCGACACCGGCAACGGCAACGACACTGGCAACGACAGCTACAAATATACCGGCAACGGCACCGGCAACCTTTTCGCTCACCCAGCGGGCCGCCTTCCACAGAAAACCGGCCCGCTGGGTGAGGAGTTCAACACTCTTTCCAACCTTCAATCCAAAGTCGGTTGAATATCGAAGAGCTGCCCAAAAAATGAGCGCACTTGCCCCCAAACTGACCAAGAAAATACCGGCGCGAGTCAAACGCGCCTCCCATCCGTCAAGATCTTGGAAAACGGGTATTGCGCCCACGTTCGGTTGCCCCGTTGCCACCCAAGCGATCAGTGCCGCCAGCAGCGGATACAGAAAGGCCAAGAGCAAACAGGTGGAAAATGTCTTGAGGCTCCAGAGAGGCCCGTAAACATCGTGCGACCAACTGAGAAAGCGACCGAGAAAGGCGAAATAGCGCTCTGATCGACCACCGTCATAGCGTGCAACAAGGTCTTTGCGCCCGTCGCCGGACCGGATGTTAACCTGCAAATCCTCGCGGGCATTTCTCACATGGCTTGCACGGCACTGCGCGGCAGTAACAAAAAGCGCCAAAACGCCGACGATTAATGCCGGTATCTCCCAGTCCACTTTGGTCCTGCCCCAATACGTTGGTCATATCTCACCGTGCCGCTTGCCATACTGTCAAGCCGCGCTTCGTGTTGCGCTTTAGATGGCCTTGCTCTAGC